>CAYQZM010000258.1:0-14963 GCA_964421935.1 uncultured Rhizobium sp.
TCGCGGGCGCGGATGGCTTCCTCATACGAACGCACCGTCGGCACCACCAGCACCAGGGCGCCGGCATCGAGCGCATGCTGCTCTTCCCGCTCGTCCGTATAGGCCACGCGCACGCCCGGCACAGCCTTGGCATAAGGGCAGTGCGCCCACATGCGCTGGGTGTCCTGCCAGTCACGGGCGTCGTGCTGATGTTCGGTCCAGATGAAGTCGTAACCGGCATTGGCCATCGCACAGTAGATTTCCGGATCGGTGGCGGCGAACACCGTGCCGCCCGTCACCTTCTCGCCCTTCATCATCTTCAGCTTGACCGGATTCCAGATCTTCGATCCCGGTGGCGGATCCCAGGCCTTGCCGAATTTCCAGGTCTTGTCATCGAACTTGCCCTGGTTGGTGGCGCCCGCCGGAGCCTTGTCGATGGCATGGCTGTCCTCACCCGCTTTTGCGGCCAGCGGATATTTGGACATGCGGGTGGCAACTTCGTCCTCATTGGCCTGGCCGAAAGCGGCATTGAGGCCGACATAGGATGCTCCCAAGCCTATGACCGCCGTAGCGGCGGCAGCGATGAACATGCGTTTCATTGAGACTCCCTCTCCCAGCCCGGCCTTGGCAGCCGTTTCATGATGATGGTCAGCAAAGCAGGGCAGACCCAGTGGGTCAAACGCCGCATGCGCCTGTCCACCACTTCCTTCGCGGCTGCAATATGGCGCCATGATTTGCAGCCCGGTACGATTGGCCGGTCGTCGGAGGATTGCATGAAATTCATCTTTGTTTTTGCCGCTTTGGTGGCCCTTACAGCGCCCGCCGCAGCGGGCATCACCACCACGGCCTGGGGCGGGGTGAACGACAAGGGCGTCGACCTCTACACCCTGACCAATGCCCGGGGGATGGAGGTCAAGATCACCAATTATGGGGGTGTCATCACCTCGATCCGCGTGCCCGGGAAGGACGGGAAGATGGCGGATGTGGTGCAGGGCTTTGACAGTCTGGCCACCTATACGGACCCGACCTATCGGGGGCGCTATGGCGCCACCATCGGCCGCTTCGCCAACCGCATCAAGAACAACACATTCACGCTGGACCGCATCACCTATCACATCTCACGCGACAGCTATGTGCTGCATGAATCGGAGAACAAGCCCTATGACGAGCGGGTATGGGACGCGACGCCCAGGGACGGCGCCGAGCCGCAGCTCACTTTGTCGCTGATCGACCGCAGCGGCACGATGGGCTTTCCCGGCACCCTTCGCGTGCAGGTGACCTTCACCCTGACCCGGAACAATGTGCTGCGCATGGCCTATCGCGCTACCAGTGACAAGAACACGGTGATCAGCCTGACCAATCATGCCTATTTCAACATGGCCGGTGATCTGTCCGGCTCCGTGCTGGATCAGCTTCTCACCATCAATGCCGACCAGATCACGGCCGTGGATGAGAAGAATGTGCCCACCGGCGAAATGAAGAATGTGGCGGGCACGGGATTTGATTATCGCAAGCCGACCCCGATCGGCGCGCATATCCATGATGCCGATCCGGCGATCCAACGTGCCAAAGGCCTGGACCAGAATTACGCCATCAACGGCAAGCCCGGCACCTTGCGGCTGGCAGCCCGGCTGGAAGATCCCAAATCAGGCCGGACGCTTGAGGAATGGACCACCCAGGCCGGCGTGCAGGTCTATACCGCCAACTATGATCCGCCGCCGGCGGGATTGGCCAAGGGCTACCAGGTGCACAGCGCGGTGGCACTGGAGGCGCAGGCCTTTCCCAACGCGCCCAATGTGCCGGCCTTCCCAAGCGCCGTACTGCCCCAGGACACGGTCTATAACCAGGTCACGGAATACCGCTTCAGCGTGAGCCCCTAGCCCTCAATCATTGCGGCGAGGATTTTTGCGACCTGAGCATGCCTAGCTTTTCTTTGCGCGCGAAGCGCGCTTAGAAAAGCTGGCACTAGCCGAGCGCAGCGAGGATGGGAGCGACGCATGGGCAAGCTTTTCTAGGCTCGCGGTGCTCGCCAAGAAAAGCTAAGCCAACTCACGGCGCGAAAAGACCGCCTCAGCGCGTGTAGATCGCCACGCACTGCTGATAGCTGCGCTGGAACACGCGCTGCTGCGTGGCCTTGTCGAACCCGTTGCGGGTAGCGTCTTCGGCCGCGACGTTGCGGCAGAATTCGTCATTGGCAGGTTTGAGCACTTGCACCGGTTCAGCCGCCGCTGTGGCGGCGGGTGTCGCGGCCACCGGCTCTACCGGCGATGCGGTTTCGTCGTCCGCGCCCCCCAGACCGCCATAACTCAAGAGATGGTTCCAGTCGGAATCGGTGCACCCGGCCGCGAAAAGGGCAAGCGTCAGGGACAGGATCGGGAGAAGCGCTTTTTTCATGGGCCGGGACCATAAAGGGTCGCATGCGCCTTGCAAATGCGGCGATGCGGCCACGCTGGCACCCACCTTTTTTGCTTGCGGCTCCGGCTATCGCCTGCGCCGCTACGGTGCCAGGACTTCCTTGACCTTGGCCGCCAATTGCTTGAGGCCGAAGGGCTTGGGCAGGAAGTGGATGTCTTCCGAATTCTGGTCGTTGCGGCGGAAGGCCTCTTCCGCATAACCGGACATGAAAATGACGGCAAGGTCGGGCTTGAGCGTCTTGACATGGCGCACCATGGTCGGCCCGTCCATGTTCGGCATGACCACGTCGGTAATGATGAGATCGATCTTGGCATCGCCGGCCTTGACGATCTCCAGAGCTTCTTCGCCACCGCCAGCCTCCAGCACATTGTAGCCGCGCATGCGCAGGGCCCGCGCCGCGAAGCTGCGCACCGCCTCCTCATCCTCCACCAGCAGGATCGTGTCTTGGCCGGTGACATCGCGCGCGATGGCAGGCGCGGCATCGGCCGCTTGCGCCTCGCCCGCTTCCACCTTCCGCCGCGGCAGATAGATGTTGAAGCTGGTGCCCTTGCCCACCGTGCTGTCCACGGTGATGAAGCCGCCGGATTGTTTGACGATGCCGTAAACAGTCGCCAGCCCCAGGCCCGTGCCCTGACCCACCGGCTTGGTGGTGAAGAAGGGATCGAAGATCTTGCTCTGGATCTCCTTGGACATGCCGATGCCGGTATCGGTCACCTCGACGCGGACGTAATCGCCCGCTGGCATCACCGCTGTGCCCAGCGCCGAAGACTGGCTCACCGTTTCGTTCGCGGTCTTGATGGTGACGGTGCCACCGCCCGGCATGGCATCGCGCGCATTGACCACCAGATTGATGATGGCGTTGCCGAGCTGTGCCTCGTCGGCATGCACGGTCCAGAGCTCGGGCCCGCGCTCGACATTCAGGTTGATGCCCTCGCCCACCAGCCGGCGCAGCATCTGGGCCAGTTCGCCGATCACGTCATTCAGCGCCAGCAGCTTGGGCTGCATGGTCTGCTTGCGGCTGAAGGCCAGAAGCTGGCTCACCAGCGAGGCGGCGCGCAGCGCATTCTGGTGGACCTCATTGATCTCCTTGAAGGAAGGATCACCCGCCTGATGGCGCATCAGTAGGAATTCGCAGTTGCCGATGATCACGGTCAGAAGATTGTTGAAATCGTGCGCGACACCGCCGGCAAGCTGGCCCACCGCCTGCATCTTCTGCGACTGGGCGAATTTGGTCTCCAGCGCCTTCTGCTCGGAGACGTCCACCAGATAAAGCACCGCCGTGCCGCTGGCGCCGGGCATGGGGCTGGCGAAAAGTTCGGCCAGGCGTTCCTCGCTGCCGCTGCCCTTGGGACCGCGCAGCTCCACCGCCTTCAGTCCGGTCGCGCCACCGGCCGCACTCCGGATCAGGCTCAGCACCTGGGCGCGATCGCCGGCCTCCAGCAGTTCGGAAAAATTCCGGCCGGCCAGGGTGCCGGTCGCACCAAAGAAGCGGGAGAGCGCCGCATTGGCGCCGGTGATGGCGCCGTCGGCATCGGCAAAGGCCATGCCCATGGGGGCATCACGGAACAGGTCGCCGATATTTTCGGCGGCGGGCGCATAGGATAGGGCAGGCTCCGGCGCGGTCGCGACCGGTGCGGACGCTGCGGCCGCCGCACGATTCAAGATCGGTTGGGGCGAAGTGCTGGCGGCAAGACGCGGCGTGAACCACCAGGCGGCCTGCCGCTCCGGCAACGGCCGGACCGCGGCCACGATTTCCAGCCCCGGCACCACCACAAAGCTTTCTTCCCGCGCCCGCCCCTCGGCAGCATCGCGCGACAGGCGGTAGAGCACCGCGGCGCTGGGCTCACCTGCCAGCGCCAGTTCGGGCGGCGGCGGAGTTTCACTCTCGCCCACACCGGCCATGCGCCGGTAGACGGCATTGCAGTCCAGCACCGCGCCGCCTTCGCCTGTGATCGCCCAGGCTATGTTGGCTTTGCCCGCGGCTTCGGCCACCCGCAAGGCATCCTGGGTGGCGCGCGCCGTCCGGGGCCAGACCGCCGTCAGGAAAAGAAGCGCCACGGCCGCGATGCCGGCGAGCAAGGCATAGCCGGCAAGACCCGCCACCTGCGGGGCGGCAATGGTCAGGGCCGCCGCGCCCAAGGCCAGAAGAACAAAGCCCAGCGAGGCCCAACGCCAGGCGCCCGTGGGCACACCCAAAGCAGCGGTGGAAAGGGATCGCGACGCGTTCATTAACGCCACAATACAAGATTTGGTTAACCAAACCTTTCTAACCACTAATTATCTGATTTTCCTTGTTAATTTTTGGGCCTTGCGAACGCTGTTCGCCGGCGAAATGCCCAAAAGTTAACGCCGCCGAATCAGGGGGCGCGGGCAGGTATCTTTCCCTGCAGCCGGAAGACATAGCCGATGACCTGGGCCACTGCCTTGAAGTGCTCCGGCGGCACCGGTTCGTCGATCTCGATGGCGGCATAGAGCGCGCGCGCCAGAGGCGGATTTTCCACCACCGGCACGTCATGTTCTTCGGCCACGGCGCGGATGCGCAAGGCCAACGCGTCCACGCCCTTGGCCACACAGAGGGGCGCGGCCATCTTGCCGCTCTCGTATTGAAGCGCCACGGCATAGTGGGTCGGGTTCATTACCACCACGGTCGCCTTGGGGACGGCCGCCATCATGCGCTTGCGCGAGCGTTCATGACGCAATTGGCGGATCTTGGCCTTGATGGTGGGATCGCCTTCGTTCTGGCGATATTCTTCCTTGATCTCCTGCTTGGACATGCGGTTGCGGGAGAGCCAGCGCAGGCGCTGCCAGAAATAGTCAAGCCCGGCGATCACCGCCAACGAGGCCAGCGAGGCCATCAGCACCTTGAACAGAAGATGCGACATGTCAGCGACCACGCCGGCCGTGGACTGGTTGAGGATGCTGTCCAGGCTCCCGCGCTCGGGCCAGAGCTGGGTCCAGATGGCGACACCGACGATGGCGATCTTGATCAGGCCCTTGACCAGATTCATCCAGCTTTCGGCGCCGAACAGGCGCTTGAAACCCGCCATGGGCGAGACCTTGGAAAAGTCCGGCGCGATCTTGTCGAAGGAAAAACTGGGCCGGGACTGGAGCACATTTCCGGCCAGACCGGCGGCAATCATCACCACGAAGAACGGCGCCAGGGTGAAGGCGATCTGAGGCAGCAACAGGCGCATCATCGCGCTCAGGCCCGCACCGTCGACGCTCATCGCATCCGGCTGTTCCAGGAACAGGCTCAGCGTATGGGCAAGACTCACCGCTATATACTTGCCGAACATGGCGATGGCCAAGGTGCCGCCGCCCAGAAGAATAAAGGTGGTGAGTTCGGCGGACTTTACGACGTCGCCCTGCTCGCGTGCCTGTTCCAGCCGTTTCTGTGTCGGCTCTTCGGTCTGTTGGGATTTGTCTTCGTCCGCCACGGCCTATCTCAGGAACGGCGCCATGGAATTGGCGTAATAGGTCAGGAAGACCGTCATCAGCGAGCCGATAAGGGCCAGCATGATGACAAAGCCGCACATGATGTTCAGTGGCGCCGCGACAAAAAAGATCTGAAGCTGCGGCATCAGCCGTGCCAAGACGCCCAGCCCCGCATACATGGCGAAGCCGAACACCAGGAACGGCGCGGCCAACTGAAAGCCCAGGGCAAAGGAAGAAGAGGTGAGCTGGATCACCAGCTGCGCCATGTCGCCGGTCGGCAGGTGGCCGCCGGGCGGCAGCATGTGATAGCTGCCGGCAATGGCGCCGATCGCCAGGTAATGCAGGTTGGTGAGGAAAATCAGGGTGGTCCCCAAGAGGGTCATGAAATTGCCCAGCACGGCGCCTTGCGTGTTCTGGGTGGGGTCCAGTGTCTGGGCATATGCCAAACCGGTCTGCGTGGCGATCAGATAGCCGGCCACCTGCAGCGCGCTCATGATGATGCGCGCCATGGCGCCTACCAGCACGCCGGCCGTGACTTCCTGGGCGATCAGGATCACCAGGCCGACGGTCGTCTGCGGTGCGACGCCGGGGTAGTTAGCCTGCACCTGCGGTGTCAGGGCGAAGGAGATGGCCAGCGCCAGCACCAGACGCACCCGCGCCGGCACGCCCATCTCGCCGATGGCCGGCAGCAGCATCACCATCGCACCGACCCGCGCGAATACCAGCAGATAGGTGAGAATGATGCCGGAGAGGGCCGGGAGATGGATGGTCATTCAGGCCGCCGCGCGGTCAATCAATAAGCCGCGATGCGGCCGGCGATGTCGGTCATCAGCCCGCTCATGGCGGCGCCGGCGAAAGGCAGCGCCAGCAGCAGCACGATGAAGACGGCGACGATCTTGGGAACGAAGACCAGGGTCTGTTCCTGAATCTGGGTGACAGCCTGCAGCAGGCCGATGCCAAGGCCCACCACCAAGGCTGTGATCATGGAAGGAGCGATGATTTCCAGCAGCACCAGGATGGCGGAGCGGGCGAAGTCTATGGCGGAAGCGGGATCCATATTTTTTCCTTGGGCCTCATGCTTCGACAGGCTCAGCATGAGGATTGGCCAAAAGTCCTCACCCTGAGCTTGTCGAAGGGTGAGGCGTGAAAACTCAAATCGGCATGTTCATGATGGACTGATAGGCGGCCACGACCTTGTCGCGCACCGCCACCACCGTATCCAGGGTCAGTTCGGCGGCGTTCACCGACTGTACCACATCCACGATATTGGCCTTGCCCTGCACCTGCTGGCTCGCGGCCGTTTCGCCCTGGCGGATGGTGTTGATGGAGTCCTTGATGGCGCCGGAAAGAAAATCGGAAAAGTTGCCGCCCGGCAGGTTCGCCGGCGCGATGGAGGTGGTCGGCGTCTGGGCGGCAGCCTGCGCGGCGGCGCGATAGGCAGCGGCTGCGGCGGCGGGGATCGTCATCGACTATCCTTTCATCTCGGGTCGTTCGCATGGCTTGGGCGCCATGCTCGCCCCCTTTGCACGAAGCAAAGGGTCACTTGTTCAAGAGGTCCACTGTCTTGGCCAGCATCTGCTTGGTGGCGTCCATCACCGACAGGTCGGCCTCGTAGGAGCGCTGGGCATCGCGCATGTCCATCACTTCCACCAGGCTGTCGACGTTGGGCAGCTTCACATAGCCCTGGGCATCGGCGGTTGGATTGCCGGGATCATACTGGCTCTTGAATTCGCTCTTGTCGGAAAGCGGCTTGCCGGCCTCGACCAGGTTGGCGTTCAGTTCATGATCGAATTGCGTGGTCATGGTCGCGATCTTGCGGCGATAGGGATCGGCGCCCTTCACCGAGGCCGTGGAATTGGCGTTGGCGATATTCTCCGAAATGATCTTCATGCGGTCGGTCTGGGCCCGCATGCCGGAGGCGGCGACCGCCATGGATTTGGAAAAGTCCATAATTGCTCTCCTTGTCTAATGTCCGAATTCAGTGGCCAATCGCGGTCTTCATCATGGTCATGGCCTTGGCGTAGAGATTGGCCGCGGCCTGGAATTGGGCCTGGGTCTCCGACACCTTGATCATTTCCATTTCCAGCGAGACGGCATTGCCGTTGGGGCTCGATTCCTGGTCGGGCGTCTCGTGATCCTCGAAGGCGCCGGAGGTGGCGGGTGTCAACGCGATATGGCGGATGTTGGTGGTCATCATCGCGGTGCCGTGGTGGACGACATTCAACGCATCGTCGAAATCCAGCGGCTTGAGGTCGCGCGCGACATAGCGGGGGGTATCGGCATTGGCCACGTTCTGCGACAGAACGTCCTGGCGCTGATGCAACCAGGACATGCGTTCGCGCAACATCGAGAAGAGAGGTATGTCGGGCAGGTTCATGCCGATAACCTTTCATTAGCCTTCAATTCTCCGGCACCTTGCGCCTTTCATGCTTAAGCGCGGCTTAACGCTGCGAAGTTTTTGCCGGGCAGCTTCTGCCGCCGCTTAACCCGCGATTAAGCTTGATGCCTGTTAATCATGCCTAGTGTTCAGCGAGGGGGCGCTCGCGTTGGAGAGCGATGCCGCAGTGGCGTCGGCGAAACGCGAGAAAACGAACGTCATGGAATTCATTGAACTGCTCCGCTATTTCGGCGCGCTGCTTCTTGTCCTGGCCATGGTCGGGGGCGCGGGACTTCTTGCGCGCCGCTTCGGTGTGCCTGGCATCACCAAGGCATCGGCGCAAAAGCGTCTCGCCATCGTCGAGACCTTGATGGTGGGGCCGCGCCAGCGGCTTTTCATCATCCGCCGCGATGATGTGGAGCATCTGGTCCTGTCCGGCCCGGATGGCGCCACCGTGATCGAGAACGGCATCAAGGTTCAGAGTAATTTCGGGGTGACGCCGTGATCTTGCTCAAGCGGCTGCTGCCCTTTCTCCTGTTCCTGACGCTTGCCCTGCCGCATGTGGCGTTGGCGGCACCGCTGCATATGGCACCCAGCGGTCAGGCCGCCGCCGCGGCGGCAGCTGCCGTCGCGCCCACAAATGGCGGGCTTTCGATCGATCTGAACGGCAGCGGCCTTTTCACCGACCGCATGCTGCAGATCGTGGCGCTGGTCACGGTGCTTTCCATTGCGCCCAGCATCATCATCATGATGACCAGCTTCGTGCGTATCGTGGTGGTGTTGTCGCTGCTGCGCACCGCAATGGGCCTGCAGCAATCACCGCCCAACAGCGTGATCGTATCGCTGGCCATGTTCCTGACCTTGTTCGTGATGACCCCGACCCTGACGGATGCCTATCACCAGGGCATCCAGCCCCTGATGAACAACCAGGTCACCACCGAACAGGGCTTTACCCAGGCGCTGGTGCCGATGAAGAAGTTCATGCTGGCCCATGTGCGCGATGCCGACCTGAAACTTTTCAACGACATGGCCCATACCAAGCCGACCGGCGATCCGGCCCAGATCGCGGTGACGACCCTGGCGCCCGCCTTCATGCTGAGCGAGCTCAAGCGCGCGTTTGAAATCGGCTTTTTGATCTTCGTGCCCTTTCTGATCATCGACATGGCGGTCGCCTCGATCCTGATGAGCATGGGCATGATGATGCTGCCGCCCGTGATCATCTCCCTGCCCTTCAAGCTGATCTTCTTCGTGCTGGTGGATGGCTGGCGGCTGATCGCCGGATCGCTGGTGCAGAGCTATATGCACAGCCCTCCGCCAACTTGACGCTGTAGCGGTCCCGTTGGAAGGTTTCCGCGTTTCGCGTGGGAGGGGATGCCATGCGTGCTGTCGGCCTTTTGATGTTGTTTGGCCTTTTGCCCGTTCTGGCTGCCAGCGCGGGCCACACCGCCCCGGACGAACCCCAGAACTGCACAGCCCTGACCGGCCGCCACCTTGGCGGCGCCGTGATCCAGAGCGCTACCTGGCTGCCGGAAGGCGGCACAATCGGCAGGACCCAAGTCTCCCTGCCTTTCTGCCGGGTGATCGGCCTGATCGCGCCAACGGCCGATTCTCACATCGGCTTTGAAGTCTGGCTGCCGCCGGCAGGCGCCTGGAACGGCAATTTCCGCGGCGAGGGCTCGGGCGGCAGCGCCGGCGCCATTTCCCCCGGCCCGATGCGCGAGGCGCTTTCCACCGGCTATGCCACCATGTCCACCGACAATGGCCATCTCACCGATCCGGCCGATCCGCTGGGCGGCAGCGGCCAGCGCTGGGCCTACAAGCATCCGGAGAAGATGATCGACTGGGCCTGGCGGGCGCTGCATCTGTCGACCGTGGCCGGCAAACAGGTGGTGCGCGCCTTCTATGGCAAGCCGGCGGGCAAGAATTATTTCATCGCCTGCTCGGCCGGCGGCCATCACGCCCTGATGGAGGCCACGCGTTTTCCCGCCGACTATGACGGCTTCGTCGCCGGCGCCGCGCCGTGGAAATGGACATCATTGATGTTCGGCCACACCTGGAATGCCAGGCCGGTGCTGCAGGACCCCGGCGCCGTCACGGCCGAAAGCCTGGCCATTCTGGGCCGGCGCATGATGGCGGCCTGCGACAAACTGGATGGCGTGGAGGATGGCATCATGGCCGATCCGCGCCGCTGCACCGTCGATCCAGGCCAATTCCAGTGTGGGCAGACACGGACGGCCGATTGCCTGACACAAGTGCAGGTGAAAGCGGCGCGGCACATCTATGCCGGCGCCAAGCGCTCGGACGGCACGGTGCTGATGCCGGGCCAGGTGCGCGGCGGCGAGCCGGGTTGGCTGGCCTATATGGGCATGCCCACGCCCGGCGGCAGCAGCGCGGAATTCTGGAAACTGACCGTCTTTCAGGACGAATCCTTCAAGAACGTGAATTTCGATTTCGACAAGGATACTGACCGGGCCCTGGCCACCAAGGTCGGCGGCCACACCCTGGCCGAGGTCTATGACCAGAAAGTGGACTTCGACCGCTTCAAGGCACGCGGCGGCAAGTTCATCCTCTTCCAGGGCTGGGCCGATCCGGTGATCACACCGATGATGGATGTGGATTTCTACACCCGCATCGTCGCCCGTTATGGCCAGAGGGCGACGGACGGCTTCTTCCGTTTCTTCCCGCTGGCCGGCATGGGTCATTGCAGCGGCGGCGCCGGCTTCTCCCATATCGGCGGCGCGACCGGCGCACCGATTCGCGATGATGCCGGCCATGACATGGTGCGAGCCCTGGAGCGGTGGGTTAACACCGGCGACGCGCCTTCGCTTTTCATCGCTGCCCACATGAACGACAAAAAAGAAATCACCGCGACGCGCCCGGTCTGCCGTTATCCGCTGGAAGCGCGCTATTTAGGTCACGGTGACACAAAAGAAGCAGCGAACTTCGTCTGCCGCGCTCCAAAACCGATGTAAACAACACGGCTGCGCGGTTTTTGCGGTTGAATGACAGAAAAAAAACGTTATCTGACCGGCCATGATGATTTACGGCCGTCCGATCAGAAACCCTCGCCTGCTTGTGGTCGGCGCGCTGCTGGCCGCTGGACTGCTGCTGCCCATTCTGGGCTCGATTCCTTAAACATTTCAGGCCTCATTTACAGGCGCTTTTGTGCCCGCTTGGCGCTAAACTGACGCCATGGCGCACGATCACATCCATGGGCACAGCCTTCACGATCACACCCATGGGCACGATCATGCCCACAGCCATGATCATCACCATGATCATGATACCGGTCCGCATGATCACGGCATCTGGACGCGCGATCACGTCTTTTTAGGCAGCGGTCATTCCCGCGCCGAGACCCGCGCGAAGTGGGCGGCCATCGTCACCGCCCTGTTCATGGTGGTCGAGATCGTCTGCGGCCTTGCCTATCACTCCATGGCGCTGCTGGCAGACGGCGCGCATATGGCGACCCATGTGGGCGCGCTGGGATTGGCGGCGGGCGCCTATTGGCTGGCGCGGCGCCATGCCGGCAGCGGCCGCTTCAGCTTCGGCTCCGGCAAGTTCGGCGATCTGGCCGCCTTTGCCAGCGCCATCATCCTGGGCATCACCGCATTGGCGGTGGCGGTGGAATCGGTCCAGCGCATCGTTACCCCCGCGGCCGTGCAGTATGGCGACGCCCTGCTGATCGCCTGCATCGGTCTGGCGGTCAATCTGGTCAGTGCCCTGATCCTGAAAGACGATCATCATGGCCACGATCATGGTCCTGGGCATGCCCATGGTTCTGACAACAACATGCGCGCGGCCTATGTGCACGTGTTGGCCGACGCGGCTACTTCCGTCCTGGCCATCGTGGCGCTGGGGGCCGGTTATTATTTCGGGCTCGGGATTCTGGACCCCATCAGTGGGTTGGTGGGCGCCTTTGTGATTGCCTCCTGGTCCTATGGCCTGATCCGCGACAGCGCCATGGTGCTGCTGGATGCGACCGCCGATCCCCGCATGAGCGATGAGATCCGCGGCTTTCTGGAAAGCGAACTGAAGGCGCGCATCCCCGACCTGCATCTGTGGCGGCTGGGGCCGGGCCATCAAGGCCTGATCGTCTCGCTGGTGTCGCGCGATCCGACCAGCGCCGAAGTGGTCAAGGCAGCGCTGCGCCGGCGCTATCCCGACCTGTCGCATGTGACCGTCGAAGTCGCGGTCTGCCCGGATTGTACCTGATATGCGCATCCATGTGCGTGGCCTAGGCGTTCCGGCAGGACGATGATGCGCTGGTTTCGCCGAAAAAAGATCGCCGAAGATCTGAAGACCGTGACCGAAGTCGCCGGCGACCAGCTGGCGCCGGGCGCGGGCACGTTGATCCTGGTGCTGGGCGCGGCCCTGGCGGCGGGCGCGGGCGCCTACTACGTCAGCCAGACGCGCAAAAAGAAAAAGGCCGCCCAACTAGGAGCGGCCCCGGATGCCAATCGTCCTCCCCTTCGCGCGAAGCGCTAGAAGGGGAGGTGCCCGTAGCTGGCTCTCGAGCCAGCGAAGGGCGGAGGGGTTACCTCGGAAGAAGTCCTTCGCGCTGCAGGCGCTTGCGCTGCAGCTTGCGATAGCGGCGCACGGCCTCGGCCCGCTCACGGGCGCGCTTCTCGCTGGGCTTCTCATAGGCGCCGCGCAGCTTCATCTCCCGGAAGATGCCTTCGCGCTGCATCTTCTTCTTTAGCGCCTTGAGCGCCTGGTCAATGTTGTTGTCGCGGACGATGATCTGCAAAGCCTTGGCTCCGTGCGGAAAATTTGAGGCGCGGGTGATAGCAGAAGGGATTTTGCCTGTCCACCCGTGGAAATTAACGCTTCACCGCCTTGGCCGGCTCCCGGCGGGAGGCCATATTCCGGGCCATGGCAATTCTGAAGATCGCCCGCATGGGCCACCCCGTCCTGGCCACCCCGGCCCGCGCCGTTGCCGACCCCCGGCATCCGGAAATCCGCCGTCTGGTCAATGACATGGTGGAAACCATGATGGACGCCAATGGAGCTGGCCTGGCCGCTCCCCAGGTCCATGTTCCCCTGCGGATTGTCGTGTTCCAGGCTCCCGATGGGCGCGCCGATCCCGGTTTGGCCGAAGAAGAACGGTTCGATCACACCGCGCCCCTGACCGTGTTGATCAATCCGGAGGTCGCGGTTCTGGCGCCCGAAACCGAGGGCGGCTGGGAAGGCTGCCTGTCGGTGCCCGGCCTGCGCGGCTGGGTGGAGCGGCCGGCCCATATCCGGTACCGCGGCTTCGGCATCGAGGGGGAACCGGTCGAGCGGGTGGCGCGCGGCTTTCATGCCCGGGTGGTGCAGCACGAATGCGATCATCTGGACGGCCGGCTCTACACCAGCCGCATGAGCGACCTGTCGCGGCTGATCTTTGAATCGGAAATACGACACTTCCAGGTGGCGTCATGAGCGACGCGCCCGAAAAGCCTGCACGCAAGCCACGCCCGCGCGCCACCGCCCCCAAGGCGGGCGCGCCAAAAAACAAGGCAGCGGCGCCAAAGCTGGAAGCGACGACCGGCGCGCAGCGCAGCGATGAAGATTTGCGCCAAGCCGTGCTGAACGCCGCCCTGCCCCACGCCGCCTTTGATGGCTTCACCGACATGGTGCTGCAAAAGGCGGGCGCGGAAGCCGGGCTGGTGAAGGCCGATGTGGCGCGGCTGTTTGAGGAAGGGCCGATCAGTCTGGTGGAATATTTTTCCACCCGCACCGACGCGGAGATGGAAACGCGCCTGGCGGCGATGGACCTGAAAGGGATGAAGATCCGCGAACGTATCGCCACCGCGGTCAAGACGCGGCTCGCCATCCTGAAGCCCCACAAGGAAGCGGCGCGGCGGGCGGCGGCGCTTCTGTCGCTGCCCATGCATGCGGCGCTGGGGGCGAGGCTGGTCTATCGCACCGTGGACGCGATGTGGCGTGCGGCGGGCGACACTTCCACCGATTTCAACTTTTACACCAAACGCGGAATTCTGGCTGGCGTCTATGGTTCGACTGCGATGCGCTGGTTCAACGACACCAGCGAGGACGAAAAGGCGACCGATGACTTCCTCGCCGCCCGCATCGAGAATGTGATGCAGTTCGAAAAGTTCAAGGCCAAGGCGAAGGAAGCTTTATCCAACCTCCCGATGTTTGCCGACTGGGCGAAGCCCAAGCCTAAACCCTAATTTCGCAGGACGGTCCCTGCTGCAAAGAAAGTTGGATGGGCGGGGCAAGCTCGCCCATGGTGCGTTATTGGGCCAGGCGCGAGGAGTTTTGCGGGGTGAGCAGGTTGCTGGCGTCAGCGCAGCAACGAGCGACGTGTACAAAAAGTACACGAGCGATGGCGCGACGAACGCACGACGCAAAAGAACCGCGCCTAGAGCAACTCTGCGATCTGCACTGCGTTGAGCGCCGCACCCTTGAGCAGCTGATCCGCCGCCACAAACATGCTGATGGATTTGCCGGACGGGTCCGACAGGTCCTTGCGGATGCGGCCCGCCAGCACATCGCCCTGGCCGCTGGCATCCTTGGGCATGGGGAAATAATTGTTGGCCCAGTCGTCGACCAGCTTCACGCCCGGCGCCTTGGCCAGCAATGCCTTGACCTCTTCCGGCGTGATCGGCCGCTCGCACTCGAAAGTCATCGAGACCGAATGGGCGCGCAGCACCGGCACGCGGATGCAGGTGGCCGAGACCGCGATCTTGTCATCCTCGAAGATCTTCCTGGTCTCCCTGATGACCTTGCTTTCTTCATCGTTATAGCCGGT
>CAYQZM010000259.1:0-5639 GCA_964421935.1 uncultured Rhizobium sp.
GGCTCCTTAATGGCCGGGCCAAGCAAAGAAAAAGGCGCCTCTAAGGGCGCCTTTTCCGTCGATATGGGTGCGGTGCTTATTTCGTCACAGGCTGGGCCGCCGAGGCCTGTTTCTGGTTATCGGCCGCCACGGTCATTTTGCCGTGCAGCAGGTCCTCCGCATAAGAGAGCTGGAAGTCGTCATACTTCTTGCCCGGTGCCGGCTTGATCACGGGCGCGTTGATGCGCTTGGCCGGAACCGGCTCGCCCACCAGATGCCCGCGCAGGTCGGCTTCCGACGGCCGCGCCAGTTTCGGCACACTGGCCTCGTCACCCTGTGCGACCTGGATGTCGGGAATGATGCCCTGAGCCTGGATGGAGTGGCCGGACGGCGTGTAGTAGCGCGCCGTGGTCAGGCGCAGCGCACCGCGCGCCTCGCCCAGCGGGATGATGGTCTGCACCGATCCCTTGCCGAAGCTGGTCATGCCGATGATGGTGGCGCGCTTGTGGTCCTGCAGCGCGCCGGAAACGATTTCCGACGCCGAAGCGGTGCCGCCATTGATCAGCACCACGACCGGCTTGCCGTCGGTGATGTCGCCGCCCTTGGCGTCATAGCGCTGGGTATCTTCCGGATGGCGGCCGCGGGTGGAGACGATCTCGCCCGAGGTCAGGAAGTCGTCCGACACCTGGATGGCCTGATCCAGCAGGCCGCCCGGATTGTTGCGCAGGTCCAGCACATAGCCCTTGATGCCCGGGCCGATCTGCTTCTTGAGATCGCGCACCGCATGCTCCAGGCCTTCGGCGGTCTGCTCGTTGAAGCCCGGCAGGCGGATGTAACCGATATCGCCTTCGCGACGGTAAGTCGCCGCATCCACCGAGACGATGGCGCGCACCAAAGTCACGTCGAACGGCTTCTTCTCGCCTTCGCGCAGGATGGTGAGCGTGATCTTGCTGCCGGCGGGGCCGCGCATCTTGTCGATGGCCTCGTTCAGCGGCAGCCCGGCGATGGACGACCCATCGATGCCGGCGATGCGGTCATTGGTCTTGATGCCGGCGCGGCTGGCGGGCGTGCCGTCGATCGGCGAGATCACCTTGATCATGCCGTCGGCGGCATCCTGGGTCACTTCGATGCCCACGCCGCCGAACTGGCCCTTGGTGGTGATCTGCATGTCGCCATAGCTCTTGGCGTCCATGTAGCTGGAGTGCGGATCCAGGTTCGACACCATGCCCTGGATGGCGGCGTCGATCAGTTCGCTGTCTTTCACGGGACGCACATAGTTGGCGCGCACCCGTTCGAAGGCGTCGCTGAACAGATCGAGCTGGCCATAGGCGCTGGCGTCAGCCGCGCCCTTCGCCTCGGGAAGGGCGAACATGGCCGCCACAAAGCCGCCCATCAGACCAAGACCAAGCACCGCTACTTTCTTCATGTACCGTTCGCCTTTCCAACCGCAGAACGCAGATTCACTTTCAGCCAGGGCGCTGGAGACTGACCATGACCATCATGGCGCAGTTCGAAATAAAGCCGATCATCGGCCGCATCCGGCGGCATAACACCGACCGGCTCACCTGCGAGCAGTTGATCGTTGGGCTTTACTGTCACCCGTCCCAGTCCCGCGAGGACAGCATCGTAACCGGTCGTGATCTCCAGGATCAACACTTGTCCGCTCTTATGGTAAGGCCCGGCATATAAAACTTTGCCATCTGACGGCGCGATCACCTGGGCTCCTGGCCGGGTTGCATAGGAAAGGCCGGGATTCCGGCTATCGGTGCCTGGCGTGGCCCTGCCCACCACCGGTTCCAGGATGGAGTTCCGGGCCAGGCCATTAAAGGAACCTAACGACGTTGCCTCCACGGTAACCACACCGTCATCAGTGTCGCCCGCTTCCCGGCGCAAGGTCCTGACCCGTGCCAGCAGCGCCTGGAAGTCGGCGGCTTCGCGCGCGACCTCCTCCATTCGCGACTTCAAGGTGCCATAGGTCTCGGCCGCACCCTGGGCCTCGTGCTCTTTCTGAGCCAGCAGTTCATCGAGCTCGCCGCGCGCCACATGGAGGCGCGCCGCTGTGTCGGCCGCCGCGGCCTTCTGCCGTTCCAGCGCCTCGCGTGTACGCTTCAAGGCATCGATCCGCCGCGACAGGCGCGCCGCCTGAGCATAGACCGGCGGCAGCGAAGCGCCGATCAGCATGGCGCCCCGCGCCGCGCCCAAGGCATCGTCCGGGCGCATCGCCAGCGCCGGCGGCATGTCATGCTGCAGCCGTTCCAGGACCCCCAACAGCCGGGTCACCGCCACCCGGTCATTGGCAAAGCCTTTGCTCAGTTTGGCGTCTTCCTCGCTGAGGCTTTCGATCTTCGCATCGTCGTCGATCTTTTCACGTTCCAGACTTTCGATGCGCGCCGCGGTCTCGATCAGCTTCTTCTTGAGCGCAGCCGCTTCCTTGGCGAGGGTCTCGCTTTTTTCCCTGGCACTGGCGAGCTGCGGCTTACCCTGGGTGAGTTCTGAAGACAGGCTTTTGAGTTGCTGCGCACTGGACGGCAGCTTGGCCAGGGCCTTGCCCGGCAAAGCGTGGCTGAGATCCATCGGCGCGTCGGGCGTGGCGCGGACGGAGAAAGTGGGACGCGGCGTTGGAACCGGAGCGTTGACGCGCCGGACGGGCTGAACCGGTTTGGCGAAGCCTGGAGCGGCTGCCAGCAGCAGACAAAGAAGAAGTATGCCGTCCCGCTTCACGTGCCTCTCACCAGAAGCGAATGTCCTGTCATGACCACCGGTTTTTCGAGTTCCATCAAGTCCAGAAGTGTCGGCGCCACGTCAGCCAGCTTGCCGTTCTTCAAGGTGGCGCCCTTCGGCGCGCCGAAGGCAATAATGGGAACATCCAAGGTGGTATGCGCCGTATAGGGCTCGTGGGTCTTGGGGTCCTTCATCATCTCGATATTGCCATGATCAGCGGTCAGCAGCATCACCCCGCCGGCCTTTTCCAGCGCGCGCACCAGACGGCCCAGGCATTCATCGATCGTGTCCACGGCCTTCACCGCCGCATCCATCACACCTGTATGGCCCACCATGTCCGGATTGGCGTAGTTGCAGACGATCAGATCATATTTGCCGGAACCGATCGCCTGTTCCAGCTTGTCGGTGACCTGATAGGCGCTCATCTCTGGCTTCTGATCATAGGTGGCGACCTTCGGGCTGGGCACCAGGATGCGATCTTCTCCGTCGAACGGTTCCTCGCGCCCGCCATTCAGGAAGAAGGTGACATGCGCGTATTTCTCCGTCTCGGCGATACGCAGCTGCTTCATGTGATGTTCGGCCGCCACCTCGCCCAACGTCTCGCGCACATCTTCCGGCGGGAAGATCGCGGCCATCAGCGGCTTCAACGCTTCGGAATATTCGGTCAGGCCGGCGGCCTGGCTGAAATCGACAAGGCGCTCACGACTGAAGCCCGCAAAGCTCCTGTCCAGCAGGGCGGCGGAAATCTCCCGCGCCCGGTCGGCGCGGAAATTGGCGAACAGCATGGCGTCGCCGTCCTGCATCCCCATATAGTCGCCCAGCGCGCAGGGCAGGACGAACTCGTCCGTCACATTTTCGGCATAGGACGTATCCAGCGCGGCAAAGGCATCGTCAAAGCGCGTGCCCTTGGCATCGACCAGCGCCGCATAGCATTTCTCCACCCGGTCCCAGCGCTTGTCGCGGTCCATGGCGTAATAGCGGCCCGACAGGGTCGCCAGGCGCACCCCGGCCAGGCCGGCGATATCGGAAAGGAACTTCTCGATGAAGCCGCGTGCGCTTTTGGGCGGGGTATCGCGGCCGTCCAGAAAGGCATGCACGAAAACCGGCACCCCAGCGGCGGACAGGATCTTCACCAGCGCCACGATATGATCCTGATGGGAATGCACGCCCCCCGGCGATAACAACCCCATCACATGCACGGCACCCTTGGAGTTCTTCACTTTATCTATCAGCGCCAGCAGGGCGGGGCGGCGGGCGATGCTGCCATCCTCGATGGCGACATCGATGCGCGGCAGATCCTGCGCCACCACCCGCCCGGCCCCGATATTCATGTGTCCCACTTCGGAATTGCCCATCTGGCCCTTGGGCAGACCCACCGCATTGCCGGAGGTTTCCAGCAGCGCATGGGGACAGTCGGCCAGGAGGCGGGTGTAGTTGGGGGTGGGCGCCGCGGCGATAGCGTTGTCCTCGGCATGATCGGGACGGAACCCCCAGCCATCGAGGATGCACAAAAGAGCCGGGCGAGGGACGCGAGACATCAGAGATTCCTGGAATAAAAGACTCAAAGCACAGCGATGGGTTGAAAATAGGAAGCCGCATCAAGCCTGTCCATGTGGCTCAATGGAAAGCCGGCTCAGCGGAACACAGGGCCCGAGACCCAGGCCACCAATGACTTGCGGACGCCGGACGTGACCGGCGTGACCCGGTGCAACACATAAGAAGGAAAGGCCACCAGGGTGCCCCGGGCCCTGTG
This sequence comes from uncultured Rhizobium sp., assembly GCA_964421935.1. Classification (GTDB taxonomy): domain Bacteria; phylum Pseudomonadota; class Alphaproteobacteria; order Micropepsales; family Micropepsaceae; genus Rhizomicrobium. The sequence goes on from CAYQZM010000259.1 coordinate 4,454, forward strand.
GGCACAGGTCGGCCCCGCGCCCGCTTCCAGCAGCAGATCCCCGCCTTCGTAAGCCGAGGGTTCGCTGAGTTGCAGGGTCAGGGAGATCTTGCGCGGGTCCCCCGTCTTTCCGGTGTCGCAATGCCAGCCGTAATGGCCGCCCTCGCTGCCATGATAGACGGTGTACTGGAAATTCTCGACCAGACCATAAAGGTCATACTTGTAGAGCCGGCTGTTCATTTCGAGCACCGCCCGTTCGAGCTTGGCATAGAGCCACTCGATCTGGGGAACACGGTCCATCCAGGCGACACGGGTGATGCGCAGATGATCGGTGTTATCCTTGCGGCCGGCGATCTCGGCCTTCACCGGCTCCAGGCTGTCGCCATAGGCTTCGATGGCATCGAGCTCTCTTGGTGTGAAGGCGTTCCTCCATCCCACTACCCAGCCTGCGGGCGCATCCAGCGCGTCCATGGTCATCGGAATTTCATTGGGATTTGGGCTACCGGGCGGTGGGAGACCGCAAAAATAGGGCCCGCAGATACCTTCGTCCATCCTGACAGCCATGCAAGGACCAGCAGAAGCTTTTGCAGGCCGTCTGTGTCAGCTTCCCGCCCATGACAAGGCGCACTTTCTTTGGCCGGCACTATGCCCTGGCGGTGGTGGCCATCATCTTTACCGCGCTGCTGGCGGCGGCGGGGCTGCGGTCCACGCCCGGGGTGCTGATGGTGCCCTGGGGTCAGGCCTTTGGCTGGTCGCGCCAGACCATCAGCCTGGCGGCCGCGGTCGGCATTTTCCTGTTCGGCCTGACCGGACCTTTTGCGGCTGCAGCCATGCAGCGTTTCGGCATCCGAGCCACCATGATGGTGGCGCTGGCGATGATGGCCGTCTCTTCGGCGATCAGCCTGTTCATGACCGCGCCCTGGCAGCTGGTGCTGACCTGGGGCTTGATCTCGGGCATCGGCTCGGGCTGTGTCAGCACGGTGCTGGCGGCCACCATCGTCAATCGCTGGTTTGTTACCAATCGCGGCCTGGTCATGGGGCTGTTCGCGGCCTCCACCTCCACCGGCACCCTGGTCTTCATTCCGGCCCTGTCTGCCATCGCTGAAAGCCATGGCTGGAAGCCGGTGGTGCTTTTCGTCGCCATCGCCATGACGGTGCTGATTCCAGCGGTCTATTTGCTGCTGCCGGAAGGACCGGCGGATATTGG
>CAYQZM010000260.1:0-6255 GCA_964421935.1 uncultured Rhizobium sp.
AACTTCGCCCGAATTGCCGCGCAGTGCGTCTATTATTACACTTCCACGGCGCATCTCGGCAAAGCGGCCACTTTCCTGGTGCCGACAGGCAATTTCGGAGACATCTTCGACGGCGAGGCCGCGATGCGCATGGGCCTTGCCGCCGACAGGCTGGTGATCGCCACCAATGCCAATGACATCATGGCGCGGGCGCTGAATGAGGGCGTCTATGCCAGCGGCCAAAGCCACGCCACCCTGAGCCCCTCCATGGACATCCAGGTGGCCTCGAACTTCGAGCGGGCCTTGTTCGAGGCGGCCGGCCGCGATCCCGGCTGGACAGCCACCGCCATGACGGAGTTCGCCCACAGCCGCCGGCTGGAGCTGCCGCCGGCCGTGCTGGAAAATCTCCGCGCGCGCTACAGCGCCTTTGCCAGCAGCGATGCGGAAACCAGGGCCGCCATCGCTTCGGTCCACAAGCTCAACGGCCGCATCATCGATCCACACACCGCGGTCGGCATGGCCGCCGCGCTGAAGATGGGGCGCCCGGCCTCACCGGTCGTTATCCTGTCGACTGCCCATGCCGCCAAGTTCCCCGATGCCGTCACCCAGGCGATCGGCGTGCCCCCGGCGGAGCCGGCCTCCCTGTCGGCCTTGCGCAAGCTGCCCGAGCGGGTTGAAACCTTGGCCAATTCCCCGTCTTTGATAAAGAACTTCATCTTCTCTAGACTGGCCGCATGACCCTAGAAATATCCAAACTTTCCAATGGCTTGACGGTGGTCAGCGACCCCATGAGCCAGCTTGAAAGCGCCGCCCTGGGCATCTGGGTCAATACCGGCAGCCGCAACGAAAAGCCCAGCCAGATGGGCATTTCCCACCTGCTTGAGCATATGGCCTTCAAGGGCACCAAGAAGCGCAGCGCCCGCGCCATCGCCGAGGAGATCGAAGCGGTCGGTGGGGTGCTGAACGCCTATACCAGCCGCGAGCAGACGGCTTTCCATGCCCGCATCCTGAAACAGGATGTGCCACTGGCCATGGACATGATCGGCGACATCCTCACCAGTCCCACCTTCGAGCAGGGCGAACTGGAGCGCGAGCGGCAGGTCGTGCTGCAGGAGCTGGGCCAGGCGCGCGATACGCCCGACGACATCGTCTTCGATCATCTGCAGGCCGCCATCTTCAGGGACCAGCCCCTGGGTTGGTCCATCCTGGGCAATGAGAAGACGGTGAACGGTTTCGACCGTTCCATGCTGCAGGCATACATGGCCTCCCAGTACAAGCTGGAAGGCATGACCCTGATCGCCTCCGGCGCCGTGGAGCATGGCGAGATTGTCCGGCTGGCAGAAGAAACGTGCGGCGGTCTCAATCGGGGCGAGGTGCCGGCATCGCCGCCCGCGCATTATGTCGGCGGCGACTTCCGCGAGATCGAGGATCTGGAACAGGCGCATCTGGCTTATGCCTTTCCCGGCCTCAACAATGCCGATCCGGATTATTTCGTGGCCCAGATCTATGCCACCGCGCTGGGTGGGGGCACCTCTTCGCGCCTCTTCCAGGAAGCGCGCGAGAAGCGGGGACTGTGCTATTCCATCTATGCCTTCTCCAACGGCTTCCAGGATTCCGGTTTCCTGGGCGTCTATGTCGGCACCGGTGAAAGTGAAGCGGCCGGCATCTCGGCGGTGATCGCCGGCGAGATGGAGGCGATGAGCGAAAACCTTACCGAGGCCGAAGTGGCGCGCGCCCGCGCCCAGCTCAAGGTCTCGCTGTTGATGGGGATGGAGCGGCCTTCCACCCGCGCCGAGCAGATCGCCGGCCAGCTTTTCGCGCTGGGACGGGTGCAATCCGCGGCGGAAATCGTCGCCCAGCTCGATGCCATCGATGCCGCCACCGTCAAGGCGTTCGCCGCGCGGGTCATGCAAGCAGGGCGCCCCACCATGGCCTCCGTCGGTCCCGTGCGCAAACTGGAGTCTCTCACCACCTTCGCCGCCCGCTTTGGCCGGAACGCGACTCCCGGCGCCGTGCCGGATGCGGCCGAATAATGGTCAAGGCCGCTTTCGCCAAAACCCGGCCGATCGCTTTCATGCGCGGCCTGACTTTTCCGGGCGGCCAGCAGCCGGTAATCCGGGGGCAGGGCATCTATCTGCGGTATCCACGCATCGGCGATTATCTTGCCTGGGCGCGCCTTCGGGGCGAGAGCCGGGAATTCCTCACACCCTGGGAGCCGGTCTGGGCCGATGACGAACTGACGCGCGGCGCCTTCCGCCGCCGCATCAAGCGCTATCAGAAAGAGACGCGCCAGGATTCCGCTTACGTCTTCTTCGTGCTGCGCCAGAGTGACGATGCCCTGCTGGGCGGCTGCACCCTTTCCAATGTGCGGCGCGGCGTGACCCAGTGCTGTACCCTGGGCTACTGGATCGGGGCCAAGTTCGCCCGCCAGGGTTACATGACCAATGCCGTCAAGGCGCTGATCCCCTTTGTCTTCAAGACGCTGGGCCTGCATCGCATCGAGGCGGCCTGTCTGGTGGATAACGAAGCGTCCAAGAGCCTTCTGGCCCGCACCGGTTTTCGCCAGGAAGGCCTGGCGCGCCGTTATCTGCTGATCAACGGGCAGTGGGCCGACCATCTTCTGTTCGCCTTGCTCAAGGAAGAAGCGCCGTGAACTCCGCTTCCCGCACACGGATCATCATGGCTTTGCTGCGCCCCCTGCTTTTCTTTTGTTTCGTTCTGGGCCTGGCCGGCGGTGCCGCTCACGCGGCGAACAAGCCGGCGGAGAAGCCGCCCGCCACCGTCAATTTCGGCTCCAGCGAGAATGTGATGGAGCTGAAGAATGCGTTGTCACCCTACCGGGCGCCGGGCGGGGGCACCGAAGCCGACGGCTCGTCCTGGTACATCGTCCAGGTTTCCAACGACTCGGTCAGGCCCGCGACGCGGGTGCTGATGGCCGGCCAGCCGCCGCGCGCCGCCTTGTCGGTGCTGCCGCGCCGCTCGCGCCCCGCCATTCTCGCGGTCGCCAGCTCGGATTCCGGAACGATGGTGGAGACCGCGCCGGCCTATGGCCGCCGAGCCTGGCGCGTGATCGTGCCGCCCGTCTCCACCGTGGGCCTGGCGATCCGCGTCGGCTCGGCCGATACCCCGCCCGCGATCTCGGCCTGGACCGAGCCGGCGCTGTCGTCCCACAATCGCCAGCTCGCCATTTTCATCACCGCCGTTGGTGCGCTGATCGCCGCGGCCGCCCTGATCACCGGCGGTTTGGCCGTGCTGATCGGCCATGCCGCGCCGCGCTGGGTGGCGCTGACCTTGCTGATGCTGCTGCTGAGCTGGATTTCCGGCACGGGCATGTTCGACGGCAATCTGGTGACCCGCATCGGCGGGCCTTATGGCCTTTCGGCTTTTCTCACCGCGCTGGCACTGGCCGCGGGCATGCGGCTGGCCGATGCCATCAGTCCGGTCGCCGAGACCCTGCCGCGCTATCGCAAGTATTTCACCTGGATCATCTATGGCCTGATCGGACTGGGCGCGCTGGCCTATCTGGGGATTCCTGCCGCCACGCTCCTCACCGACATCCTGATCGTGATCGGCTCCATCGCGGTGGGGCTCTATCTGGTCTATTGCGGCCGGCATGGCCGCCGGGCGGCGCAGGTAATCGCCCCCAGCGCGGGGGCCTTTGCGCTGGTCGCGATCGCGGGCGCGGTGATGGCGGTGGGCGGCCTGGGCGAAACCCTGACCGGGCCGGCCGCCACCGGTGGTTTTGCCGCGGCGGGCGCCATTCTGCTGGCGCTGTCGGTGATCGCCTCGGAAGAGATCGCGGTGCTGCCCTTCCTGCACGGCTCCTATGCTGCGCGGCTGCTGGAAGCGCACACGCCGGAGAATGCGACCAGTCTTGATCCCAACGCGCCCTTCAACAGCCTGGCGCGCGCGGCGATCGGCGCGGCGCATCAGGGCGTGTTCGATCTGGATTTTCGCGCCGGGCTGCTCACCTTGTCAGCGGAAGCCGCCCAGATGGTGGGTGTTTCCAGTCATGAAGCGACACTGTCGCATTCCGACTGGATTGCGCTGGTTCACCCCGAGGACCGCGAGGTCTATACCCAGGCCCTGGAGGCCTATCGCCACCGTCCCGGCCTGGCCTTCCGGCTGGAATTCCGCGCCCGGGGACAGAGCGGCACCTATCGCTGGCTGGAGCTGCGCGCCACCATCGTCACCGAGCAGGATGTGTCATCCGATTGCCTGGGCCTGATCTCTGACATCAGCCAGCGCAAGGAAGCTGAATTCGCCGCGGTCCAGAGCGAGCTCCAGCGTCAGCAGGAGCCCGGCTTGCCGCGCGATGCCCTGACGGGCCTCGGCAATCGCGTGGCGCTGATGGAGGCGCTGGATGCGCTGGGAAAGGGCTTTGAGAGCGCCTTGCTGGCACTGCTGGACGTGGATCGCTTCAAGGCCATTCATGCCAGCCTGGGCGATGCGGGGGCCGATACGGTGCTCAAGATGCTGGGGGCGCGGCTTGCCGGGCTGGACGAGCAGGCGCAGGTTTTCCGCGTCGGCGGCGACAGTTTCGCGCTTCTCTTCGCAAATCCGCGTCGTGGCGCGCAGGCCATCGGCAACGCGGTGGTGGAGGCCTGCGCCCGTCCTCACCAGCTCGAGGGCCGGGAGGTCTTTGCGCCCTGCAGTCTTGGCTTGGCGGGCGGCGCCGACAGCGGCGAGCCACTGGGCCTGATCAAGAATGCCGAGCTGGCGCTGATCGCGGCCAAGCGGCAGGGCGGGGCCTGCGCCCGGGTCTATGCCAGCGAGATGGAACAGCTTGCGCCCGCCGACAGCGTGGCGCTGGAAAGCGAGCTGCGCCAGGGCCTGGCGGCCGGTCAGCTCGATGTCTATTACCAGCCCATCATCCGGCTGGCCGACCGCTCGGTGGTGGGCTTCGAGGCGCTGCTGCGCTGGCAGCATCCGGTCAAGGGCCTGGTCTCGCCGGCCGACTTCATTTCTCATTCCGAAGAAACCGGCTTGATCGTGGAGCTGGGCCGCTTTGCCCTGGAGCGCGCCGCCACCGACCTGGCCCATTGGCAGCGCTATTTCCCGTTGAAGCCGCCTTTGTTCGTGAGCGTGAATTTCTCCCGCCGCCAGCTCAAGGATGCGGGCTTCGAGAGCCTGCTCAAGACCATTCTGTCGGGCGGCGGCATTGCCGAGGGCAGCTTGCATCTGGAGATCACCGAGAGCGCCATCGCTTCGGATTCCGGGATGGTACCGCTGATGGCGCGCATCCGCGCCGCCGGCGCCGGGCTTTCCATCGACGATTTCGGCACCGGCGCCAGTACGTTGAGTGAATTCCGCAATCTGCCGGCCAACACGGTCAAGATCGACCGCAGTTTCCTGGCCCGCCAGGGCGATGCAGGCCTGGATAGCGACGGGGAAGTGGTGCTGTCGGGTATCATCACCATGGCGCATGACCTGAAGCGCGCGGTGGTGGCCGAGGGCGTGGAGAGCGAGGCCGATGCCCAGCTTCTGGCCCGGATCGGCTGCGAATTCGGCCAGGGCTATTATTTTTCGCCCGCCCTCGACGGTCCGGCGGCACTGGATTACATCGCAAGGCATTATAACACCCAGGCGGCACCGGAATTGGGTTGATACCAAAGCGAGCGCTTCCGGCGCGACCATTAACCGGAGCAGCCACGAACCCGAGCGAAGCGAGGGCCTCGTGGTGCGACCACTGAAAAGGAGAGCAGGACATGATCAAAGTCGGCGACAAGATCCCTTCCGCCACCCTGATGGAGATGCAGGACGGCAAGCCCACCCCCATCAGCACCGACAATTTCTTTGCCGGCAAGAAAGTGGCGCTGTTCGCGCTGCCCGGCGCCTTCACCCCGACCTGCTCGGCCAAGCATGTGCCGGGCTTCGTCAACAATCATGACGCGCTGAAGGCCAACGGCGTGAACGAGATCGCCTGCGTCTCCGTAAACGATGCCTTCGTGATGGGCGCCTGGGGCAAGGACCAGAAAGCCGACGGCAAGGTGCATATGCTGGCCGACGGCAACGGCGACTTCACCCGGGCCATGGGCCTGGAATTCGATGCCAGCAAGTTCGGCATGGGCAAGCGCAGCCAGCGCTATTCCATGGTCGTGGATAACGGCGTGGTGAAGTCCGTCAATGTGGAACAGCCCGGTGCGTTCGAGGTGTCGAGCGCGGAGTATATGCTTCAACACGAGCTCGATAGAGGCCAGCTGCCCTAGGCGTGGTCCTTTGCGTCCTGGGGTGAGCCGCGTCATGCGGAGCATGTGAGCAGGTCCAGTGGACCTG
>CAYQZM010000261.1:0-8756 GCA_964421935.1 uncultured Rhizobium sp.
CGGCCTGGAACCGGCGCCGCGCGACACCCAGGCCATGAAGACCTGGCCAGGCGGCTATAGCTGGAAATATCCGAAGGGGCCGCGCGCCAAACGCGAGGTCTATTATCCCGACCGCTGGGAAGCCCTGCAGCACCGCATGTACGAGATCGGCGGCCAGTTCACCGCCATCACCGGCGGGGCGGCAGGCGGCAGCGTCGCCTTCCACGATCCGGCGCAGCGCCAGGCGGTGGTGGACAATCACTTCAACATGACGCGCTTCTCACGCCGCTTCGGGTGCGATCACCAGAAGACCAACACCGGCCCGCGCAAGCAGCCGGCCGGCACACCCGACTCCGACTTGAAGCAGATCGCGATCACCCTCGATCTTCTGGGCAAGCGTATCCGCGAGGAGTTGGGCATGAAGTTCGGCGTCCATGCCCATCTGGGCAGCCAGATCCAGAACGAGCACGAGACCCTGTACATCATGGAGAACACCAAGCCCGAGAATGTCGGGCTGGTGCTGGATACCGGCCATATCACCATGGCCGGCATGGACCCGCTGGCGCTGGGCAAGAAGCTGGGCCACCGCGTCATCGAGTATCACTTCAAGGACACCAGCCGCGAGGATCGCGGCGGCACCAAGCATGTGCCAACGCCCCAGCGCGACATGATGAACGATCCCTATTTCTATCCATTGGGCGAGGGCGGCGTGGACTTTCCCGCCATCGTGTCCTATCTCAAATCCATCAATTGGCGGGGCCATCTGAACGTCGAGCTGGACACATCACCCTGGCGGCCACCGAAGGAAAGCGCCCGCATCACCGCCAACTACATCCGCAACGTGTTGAAGATCGAACTGTAAAGAAAGCGTAATGACCAAAAGCGTGTTTCCCCTTCCTGATGATTGGCGCGATGCCGTGCTGGTCGGCCGCGTGGATCTGGGCCAAGGCCCCACACCCATTGTGGTGAAGGAAGGGCGCGCCTTCGACGTGTCCAAGACCGCTCCCACCGTTTCGCTGCTGCTGGAAAAGTGGAGCGGCGTGCCGGCTGGCAGGGATCTGGGCGACATCAACGACCTGGGTCTCCAAAGTGCCTGGGGTGGCCAAGCCAAAACCAAGCTGCTGGCGCCGGTGGATCTGCAATGCGTCAAGGCCTGTGGTGTGACCTTTGCCGTCTCGGCCATCGAGCGGGTGATCGAGGAGCGGGCCAAGGGCGTGCCTGGCAAGGCGCAGGAAATCCGGGAGCAACTTGCCGCCCGCATCGGCACCGACATCCGCAAGGTGGTGCCGGGTTCGGCCCAGGCGCAGAAGCTGAAGGAAGCCCTGATCGCCGACGGCGTCTGGTCGCAGTATCTGGAAGTGGCGATCGGGCCCGACGCGGAAGTCTTCACCAAGGCACCGCCCATGTCGTCAGTCGGTTGGGGCGACTATGTCGGCATCCGCACCCAGTCCACCTGGAACAATCCCGAGCCGGAGATCGCCTTGGTGGTGGACCGCGCCGGCAAGACGGTGGGCGCCACCCTCGGCAATGACGTCAACCTGCGCGACTATGAAGGGCGCAGCGCCCTGCTTCTGGGCAAGGCCAAGGACAATAACGCAGCCTCGGCGCTGGGCCCCTTCATCCGCATGTTCGACGACAAATTCACAATTGATGATGTCCGCAAGGCCGTGGTCGAGCTGGAGATCGTGGGCACGGACAATTACCGGCTGGAGGGCAAATCCAGCATGAGCGAAATCAGCCGCGATCCCCTGGAGCTGGTGAAACAGACCATCAGCGAGCACCAGTATCCCGACGGGTTTGTGCTGTTTCTGGGCACCCTGTTCGCCCCGACCCAGGACCGTGACGTCAAAGGCTCCGGCTTCACCCACAAGGAGGGCGATGTTGTGCGCATCTCGACCCCCAAGCTGGGGGTGCTGGAGAACCGGGTCACCACCTGCAAGGCCGCGCCGCCCTGGAATTTCGGGATCTCCGATCTGATGAAAAACCTTGTTCAGCGTGGGCTTTTAGACGCCTGAGTAGGCGCGGCGTCCCATACCCTGAAGACAGTTCTGGAATGCGTCTGAAGGGTTGGCGCGGCCGTGCTGAACCCTTAAATACCACCATCTTCCTGGCCCCTTTCGCGGAGAAAAAGCGATGACCGAGACCCTGACCCATTTCATCGGCGGCAAGCAGGTTTCCGCCCCCGGCGCGCTGGAAAGCACCAATCCTTCAAACACCGGGGAAGTGATCGCCAAGTTTCCGGACGGCAGCCCGGAAGATGTGAACAAGGCGGTGGAAGCCGCCCGCGCCGCGTTCCCCGGCTGGTCCGGCGCCACCCCGGAAGTGCGCGCCGATGTGCTGGACAAGGTCGGTAGCCTGATCATCGAGCGCAAGGATGCACTGGGCAAGCTGCTCGCGAGCGAAGAAGGCAAGACCCTTCCCGAAGCCACCGGCGAGACGGTGCGCGCCGGCCGCATCTTCAAATATTTCGCCGGCGAGGCGCTGCGCCGTCACGGCCAGAACCTGGAATCGGTGCGCCCCGGCGTGGAAATCCAGACCTATCGCGAAGCGGTCGGCGTCTATGGCCTGATCACGCCGTGGAATTTCCCCATCGCCATTCCGGCCTGGAAGATCGCCCCGGCGCTGGCCTTCGGCAACACCGTGGTGCTCAAGCCCGCCAATCCCACGCCCGCCACCGCCCATGCGCTGGCGTCCATCATCCATGAGGCGGGCGCGCCGGCCGGTGTGATGAACATGATCCTGGGTCGCGGCATCGTGGGCGATGCGCTTTCCAAGCACCCCGACGTCAACGGCATCTCCTTCACCGGCTCGCAGACCGTGGGCGCCAAGGTTGCCATGGCGGCGGTGTCGCATCAGGCCCGCGTGCAGATGGAAATGGGCGGCAAGAATCCGCTCGTCATCCTGGATGATGCCGAATTCGATCGTGCCGTGCAGATCGCAGTGGATGGCGGCTATTTCGCCACCGGCCAGCGCTGCACCGCCTCTTCGCGCGTCTTTGTGCAGGAAGGCATCTATGACAAGCTCATCGCCGCGGTGGCCGAACGCGCCAAGGCGCTGAAGGTCGGCAATGCGCTTGATCCCTCCACCCAGATGGGCCCGGCCGTCACCGACACCCAGCTCGCCGGCAACCTGAAATATGTCGATATCGCGCTCAAGGAAGGCGGCCGCTTGCTGGCCGGCGGCGGCGATGCGCTGAAGCTTGCCACCCCGGGCCATTATATGAGCCCGACCCTGATCGTGGACACCAAGCCCGGCGATACCATCAACCAGGAAGAAGTCTTCGGCCCGGTGGTTTCGGTGGTGAAGATCAAGAACTATGACGAGGGCTTGGCGCTCTGCAATGCCGGCAATTTCGGCCTGTCTGCGGGCATTGTTACCAACAGCCTGAAGCATGCGCGTCACTTCCAGCGCAATGTGAAGGCCGGCATGGTGATGGTGAACCTGCCGACCGCGGGCGTGGACTATCACGTGCCCTTCGGCGGCACGCGCGGTTCGTCCTATGGCGCGCGCGAGCAGGGTTTTGCCGCGGTGGACTTCTTTACACAGATCAAGACGGCTTATTCTTTCTCGTAATCAATCTGTCAGACAGACAAAAGGGCGGCGAAAGCCGCCCTTTTCTTTTAGGGGGTGCGGGCGTTAGGCTCGTCTTCGTTAAGGAAATAAAGGGGAAAGACATCATGTCTTTGCGGACACTTATGCTGGCATCGGTGCTGGTCATGACGCCGGTGGCGGCCTTCGCCGACCTGGCGATTTCCGGCCAGGACGGCAAGCAGGTGCGTGCCGGCGATGGCCTGCCGATGGTGCCCACGCCCGACAGCGTGGCGATGATCGCCTTTTCCAGCAGCGATGCCCCGCGCGTGATCGGCATGATCAATGTCTGCTCCACCCAGATGGGCCCGCCCAGCGCACTGGCGGTGGCGCCGGATTACAGCTTCGTGCTGGCGACCTGCCCGCAGAAATTCGGGCCTGACCACAAGCTGGTCGCGGCCGACCCCGTCTCCGTGATCGGGCTGGATGATCCCACCAAGCCGAAGCTGCTGGAAACAGTGGAAGCCGGTAAGGGCGCCACGGGTGTTTTCATGAACAAGAAGGCCACCATCGCGTTGGTGACCGGTGTCGGTGACGACACGATCACCCTTTTCACCATCAAGGACCGGCATCTCACCCGCGCCAGCCAGGTGAAGCTGGAGGCCAAGGCCGAGCCGCGCGATGTGCTGATCGCGCCGGACGGCAAATTCGCTTATGCGCTGCGTTTCGGTGACGGCAAGGTCACCAAGCTGGCCATCAAGGGCGACCAGCTTACCCGCGTGGCGGACTTTGATGTGGGCACCCAGCCGGACGGCGGCAGCATCTCTGCCGATGGCCGCTATCTCTTCGTCAACGATTTCGGCGGCGCGCCCTCCACCCCCAAGGGCAAGGGCGCCACGGCCCTGATCGACACCCGCACCGGCAAGATCACCGACGCCATCGAGGTGGGGGCCCTGCCGGAAGATGTCGTCCAGTCGCCAAATGGAAAATATGCGGCGGTAGTGGTGGGCAACGGCTCGGCCACGGTGCCCAATGCGCCCAACTATAACAGCGTCTTTGGCAAGCTGGTCATCTTCAAGCGGGACGGCGGCAAACTGACCCACGTCACCGACGGCCAGATCGGCCATGCCTGCCAGGGCGTGGTGTGGAGCGACGACAGCAAGCGCCTGCTGGTGCAATGTTCCGTCGAGCGCGATATCCGCACCCTGGATTTCGATGGCAAGACGCTGACGGACCGGCCCGACGCCACCATCAAGATGGAGTCGCGCCCCGGGGTCATGGTGACCTCCAAGGCGCGGTGATTTTGGGCTTGATCCAAGGCGCGTGGTGCCGCACATGGAGCCTCGGCGAGAGCCGGAGCGACCAAAGAGACTCGGGCCGATGCCCCCGGTTCTGCACCTGAAAGACATTACTGTCGCCTTTGGCGGCAAGAAGCTGCTGGACGGCGCCGAACTCAGCGTCGGCACGGGAGACCGGCTGTGTCTGGTGGGGCGCAATGGTTCCGGCAAGTCCACCTTGCTGAAGATCGCGGCCGGGCTGATGGATGCCGACAGCGGCACCCGCTTCGCCCAGCCGGGCGCCACTGTCCGTTATCTGCCGCAGGAACCGGACCTTAGCGGCTATGCGACCACGCGCGACTATGTCGAAGCGGGGCTCGATCCGCATGAAGACCCTAACCGGGCCTTTTATCTCCTGGGCAATCTCGGCCTGTCGGGAACGGAATATCCCGCCACTCTGTCCGGTGGCGAAGCCCGGCGGGCGGCACTGGCGCGGGCGCTTGCGCCGCGGCCCGATATCCTCTTGCTGGACGAACCGACCAACCATCTGGACGTCAATGCCATCGAATGGCTGGAAGGCGAGCTGAAAGCCTCCAGAGGCGCACTTGTGCTGATCAGCCATGACCGCCGCTTCCTGGAGAATCTTTCGCGGGTCACGGTGTGGCTGGATCGCGGCCAGACCTATCGGCTGGAGAAAGGTTTTGCCGCCTTCGAAGCCTGGCGCGACGAGATGCTGGAAAAGGAGGAAGTGGAGCGCCACAAGCTGGAGCGCCGCATCGCCGCCGAAGAAGACTGGCTGCGCTATGGCGTTTCGGGCCGACGCAAGCGCAATCAGGGCCGGCTTGAAAGATTGCGCGGCATGCGCACGGAGCGGCGCGACCAGATCCGCCAGCTTGGCACGGTGAAGATGGAGGCGGCGGAAGGCACAGGTTCCGGCACCAAGGTGATCGATGCCAAGGGTGTTGGCTTTTCCTATGAAGGCACGGACAAGGAAATCGTGCGCGACGTCACCATGCGTGTTCATCGCGGTGACCGCATTGCCATTGTCGGACCCAATGGCGTGGGCAAGACGACCTTGCTCAAGCTGCTGACCGGCAAGCTCGGGCCGCAACGCGGTAATGTAAAATTGGGCCAGGGCCTGCTGATGGCCGAGTTGGACCAGAGCCGCAGCAAGCTGCATCCCGAACAGTCCCTGGCGGCGGCCGTTACCGATGGCAGCGGCGATACGGTGATGGTGGCGGGCAAGCCGCGTCATGTGATGAATTACCTGCAGGACTTTCTTTTCACGCCACAGCAGGCGCGCACGCCGGTGAAGGTGCTGTCCGGCGGGGAGCGGGCGCGGCTGCTTTTGGCCAAGCTGTTCGCCGTGCCGTCCAATTTCCTGGTGCTGGACGAGCCCACCAACGATCTCGACCTGGAAACCCTTGACCTGCTGGAAGAGGTGATCGCCGATTATCCCGGTACCGCGCTGTTGGTCAGCCATGACCGCGATTTTCTGGACCGGGTGGCGACGAGCATCGTGCTGGCCCAAGGCGATGGCCGTTTCACCGAATATGCCGGCGGCTATGGCGACATGCTGGCCCAGCGCAGCGGCATGGTCCGCGAACCGGCCGAGCCGCGCGCCAAGTCAGCACCAAAGCCGCAGATCCAACGGCCGGCGCGCACGGCGGCGCCAAAAATGAACTTCGCCGATCTGCATGCGCTCAAGACGCTGCCGCAGAAAATCGTGGCGGCGGAGGTGCGGGTGGCGGAATTGGAACGTAGCCTGTCGGATGCGGGACTTTATGCCCGCGATCCGGCCCTCTTTCACGATCTGTCGACCGAACTGGGGCGATTGCGCGCCGAGAAGGATGCCGACGAAGAACGCTGGCTGACCCTGGAAATGAGCCGGGAAGCCCTGGAGCAGCCGGATTAACATTGGAGGAACAACCCGCGCGCGCCAGCGTTAAATGCCTCGAAGTCAGAAGGTTGCAAGCGGGTGGTTCCATGAAACAGGCAGCCGTGGCCGGATTTGCTGCCGGCATTGCGATGATGATCGGAGGCGCCCTGGGCGCCGTTTCGCAGAGCGATCCCAAGAGTGATTCCAAGCTCGGTATCGAGGGCGGTAACGAAATAATGGAACCGATGATCGGCGGCCAGGCGATGCTGCCGGACCGGGACATCATGGAAAATATGGCCGCTTCGCCCATGCACACCACGCTTGCAGCCGCCATGAAGGATACTGGCGTGGCCGCGGCGCTGAAGACGCGCGGGCAATTTACCGTGTTTGCGCCCACCAACGCTGCCATGGCGGCGGCTGGGAGCCAGCCCAAAGCGACCCTGGCGCGGCGCATGAGCTATCTGATCGTGCCGGGCAAATATGATTCCCAGGCCCTTCTCAAGGTGATCGAGGAAGCGGGCGGAGAAGCCCGCTTGCGCACGGCAGAAGGTGGCACCCTGGTGGCGCGGATGAACGGGCCCACCAACATCGTGGTCATGGACGAGAAGGGCAATACCGCCGACATCGCGATCTATGATGTGCGCGACCGCAACGGCATCATCCATGTCGTGGATCATATGCTGGAGCCTGGCGGGCCGGCCCATCAGGTCGCGTCCAACTGATCAGCCGGCGTATTTGGCCAGATAGTCCGCGACGCTCTTGGGCGTCATCTCACTGGCGGTGGCGGTCGCAAAGACATCCTTGCCATTGACCAGTTTGCCGTCCGGCGTGACGACCAGGAGTGCCGGCACGCCTTCCAGCCTTTTGGTAAGGCCGAAGCGGGCGGGAATCTGCAGATTGCGATTGAAGCGGCCGACATCCACCGTCACCACCTCATAATGGGCGGTCATGAAGCGCGCCATCTCCGGCAGCGTGAGGAAGTTGGCCAGCACAATGCAGTCCACGCACCAGTTGCCGCCCAGGTCGATCAGGACGCGCTTGTGCGATTTCTGCGCGCGCGCAAAGGCGGTGGCCACGGCCGCTTGGGCATCGGCGCCTTCGTCGTAGGGCTGCGTCAGCACCACCGGCAATTGCTTGAAATCCTGGATCGACAATTTGGGAGCCGGGACCGCGGCGAAAGCCGGTGTCGTCAGCAGCAGGATGGCGAGAAGCTTTTTCATGCGGCGGGCGTGAGCAGGCCGCGGCCTTCCAGCAGGGGCGCTACCTGCGGATCGCGGCCGCGGAAGGCGCGATAGGCAGTGGCGAAATCCCGGCTGCCGCCACCCGAATAAACGAACTTGTAAAGCCGATGGGCGGTGGCGGGATCGAAGGGATCGTGCGCTTCTTCGAAGGCCTTGAAGCCGTCGGCATCCAGCACTTCCGACCAGAGATAGGCGTAATAGCCGGCGGAATAGCCCTCGCCGCCGAAGACGTGGGTGAAATGCGATATGGCATGGCGCGGGCCAATCTCTTCCGGCATGCCGATGCGGGCCAGACTTTCCGCTTGCGCCTGTTTGGCATCGCCGGGCGGGGCTTGGGTATGAAAATCCATGTCGATGATGGCGGAGGCCAGGAACTCCACCGTGGCAAAGCCCTGGCCGTAGTTGCGCGTCTGGCGCAGCTTGTCGAGCAGCGCTTTGGGAATGGGCTCGCCGGTCTGGTAGTGCCGGGCGAAGCGTTCCAGCACCGCCGGCTCTTCCAGCCAATGTTCGAAGAGCTGTGAAGGCAATTCGACAAAGTCCCGCGCCACATTGGTGCCGGAAAGGCGCGGATATCGCACCTGGCTGAGCAGGCCATGCAGGGCATGGCCCATCTCATGGAACAGAGTTACCGCATCGTCGAAAGAGAGCAGGCAGGGATCGGCCTTGTTGAAATTGGCATTGTTGACGATGACAGGCAGGACCTCATCTGCGCCCGTTCCGCCCAGCCGATGCTGATCGCGGAAGCTGGACATCCAGGCGCCGCCCTGCTTGCCGGGGCGGGCGAAATAGTCGCCGTAGAACAGCCCGATCACCTTGCCTTCGCGGACGACGTCCCAGGTCTGCACATCGGGA
>CAYQZM010000262.1:0-4157 GCA_964421935.1 uncultured Rhizobium sp.
GCGCTCTTTGCTAGAGAACGGCCGGGCCTGTATGGTCCCGGCCGTTTTCTTTTGTCCTGGACCGATGCCGCCAAAAGCCAATCCCGCCAAGCTCAATCCGCTGCAGCTCAAGACGCTGACCTTGCTGCAGGCCATCGCCAAGATTCCTGATGCCTCCAGCCCCACGCCCGATGGCGATGTTGCCATCACCGCTTTCCCGCATGCCCATGGCGATCACTTCCATTTGGGCGATGCGGTGGTGAGCGCGCGCGACGCCACGGGCCTGGAAAACCAGAATGTGTGGAATGCCCTGGCCCGCAAGGGCCTGATCAAGGCAGAGTGGCCGCACCAGATCGCGCTGACACCAGCGGGTGTCGCCTATGATACTGGCATCGCCGACCAGGTTCTGCACAGCGGTGGCCATCACTGATGCCGGAGTCGGGAAACTAGATGAACGCACGCAAGCAACGCCGGTTGGCCTTTGCCGCAGCCCTTGTCGCGGTGGGCGCCATCGTGGCGGGCGTGATCATTTATGGCCTGGGGGAGAACACCATGTACTTCCGCAGCCCCACCGACGTCGCGGGCAATATGGTCCATCCCGGCGTGGCCTTCCGCCTGGGCGGGCTGGTGGAAAAGGGCAGCCTGCATCACGGCGAGGGCGCCGAGGTGCGGTTCCGCGTCACCGACGGCAGAAGCACTGTCCCGGCGGACTTCAATGGCGTCCTGCCGGCCCTGTTCCGCGAAGGTCAGGGCGTGATTGCGACCGGCTCCATGAATGGCAGCGGTACCTTCGTTGCCACCGAGGTGCTGGCCAAGCATGATGAGAAATATATGCCGCCGGAAGTGGTGCAGGCCCTGAAGAAGAGCGGCCGCTGGCAGGAAGGATCGCAATGACTGGAGAACTCGGCCAGCTGGCCCTGTGCTTTGCCCTGGCGCTGTCGCTGGTAATGTCGGTGGCCGGCCTATTCGGCATAAAGGAAGATCGGGTCGCGGCGCGCGGCGTGGCGGTCAGTTCGGCCTTCGGTCTGTTTGTCTTTGTCGCGCTGGCTTTCGGCGCGCTCACTTACGGCTTTATCGTCTCCGACTTTTCGATCCTGGATGTCGCCAGCAACAGCAATACGCTGAAACCGCTGGTCTACAAGATCAGCGGCGTGTGGGGGAACCATGAAGGCTCCATGCTGCTCTGGGTGCTGGTGCTGTCGATCTATGCCGCGCTGGTGGCCGGCTTGCAGCGTGGGGGCGCGCGCCTGACCAGCGCGGCGTTGGGCGTGCAGGGCCTCCTGGCTGCTGCCTTCCTGCTCTTCATCCTGTTCACCTCCAATCCTTTCCTGCGCCTTGATCCGGCGCCGTTTGAAGGCGCCGGGCTCAATCCGCTGCTGCAGGATCCGGGCCTGGCCATGCATCCGCCCATGCTCTATGCGGGATATGTCGGGCTTTCAGCCTCTTTCTCTTACGCCGCGGCAGCGCTGCTGGTGGGTGAGCCGGCGCAGACCAATGCCTGGGCGCGCGCGGCGCGGCCTTTCATGCTGGTGGCCTGGATGGCGCTGACCTGCGGTATCGCGCTGGGAAGCTGGTGGGCTTACTACGTGCTGGGCTGGGGCGGTTTCTGGGGCTGGGATCCGGTGGAGAACGCCTCGCTGATGCCCTGGCTGGTGGCCACGGCGCTGTTGCATTCCGCGCTCGCCACCGAGAAAAGCGGCGCCTTCCGCACCTGGAGCCTGCTCCTGGCGATCGCCGGCTTCTCCTTGTCGCTGATCGGTACCTTCCTGGTGCGCTCGGGCCTGACCTCTTCGGTGCATGCCTTCGCCAGCGATCCAACCCGCGGCTTCTTCATCCTGGTGCTGATTGCGCTGGCCATCGGCGGGGCGCTGGCGCTGTTTGCCTGGCGGGCACCAACCCTTCAGGGCGGCACGGCTTTCCAGCCGGTCAGCCGCGAAACCACCTTGCTGCTCAACAATGTCTTTCTCGTCGCGGCCTGCGCCTGCGTCTTTGTCGGCACCCTCTATCCCATGGTGCTGGATGCGACCAACGGCACCAAGATCTCGGTCGGCCCGCCTTACTACATGCTCACCTTCGCGCCGATCTTCTTTGCGCTTTTGCTGCTGGTGCCGTTCGGGCCGCAACTGAACTGGCGGCGTGGCGATCTGAAGGCTGCCTGGCAATCGCTTTATCCGGCGCTGGGGCTGGCCGCGATCGCGGCCGTGGTTGTGCTGGCGGTTGTGACCCCGCGCAGCCTTGCCGGTGCCGGTGCTTTCGCGGTGGCTGGCTGGCTGATCGGCGCCTCCATTCTCGATATCCGCAAGCGCCGCGGGGCGCGCGCCAGTGCTTTTGCCGCCGCTTTGGCGCATGCAGGACTTGGCATCACCCTGATGGGCGTGACCGGCACCACCGTCTGGCGCAGCGAGGCCCTGACCGTGGTGGCGCCGGGCCAGACCATGACCGTGGGCCCCTACACCTTGCGCTTCGACGGCGTCACCCGCGTGAAAGGTCCCAACTACATCGCCGATCGCGGCCGCTTCGTGATCATGGATGGTGGCAAAGCCACCACCGTCATGCAGCCGGAGCATCGCCTTTATCTGGCCCAGGGCCAGGACATAACCGATACCGCCATTCACACCACGGGCTTCCGCGATCTGTATCTGGCGCTGGGCGATGATCGTGACGGCGGACGCTTTGCCGTCCGCGCCTATGTCTCGCCCCTGGCGCCGCTGATCTGGTTGGGCGCTTTGGTGATGGCGCTGGGCGGGGCCTTGTCGCTGTGGGGCCGGCTGCGCCTCTCCGAACCGGAGACCAAGCCGGCCACGCCGGCGGTTGCCCTGGCTGCGGAATGAGGATCGGCGGATACAAACGCATCATCGCTCTGCTGGTGATGATGGTCCCAGGCTTTTCGAATGCGGCCTCCGTTGCCGCTGTGGCCTTGGCAGCTTTGCCCAGTACGGCATCCGCTGCCGCGGTGGCCGCGGCCGCAGTTCCGGAAACTTTCTCCAATCCCGTCCTGGAAAAGCGCGCGCGCCATCTGCAGCGGCAGTTGCGTTGCCTGATCTGCCAGGGTGAAAGCATCGATGAGTCCGCCTCCTCCTTCGCGGTGGATGTGCGCCGCCTGGTGCGCGAGCAGGTCGCCGAAGGCAAGTCGGACAAGCAGATCGAGGATTTCTTTGTCGCCCGCTATGGCGATGCCATCCTGATGAAGCCGCCGCTGGAGGCGGACACCTGGCTGCTGTGGCTGGCGCCCTTTGGCGTGCTGGCCATCGCCGGTGGGGTGGCCTGGGTCACCGTCAAAAAGGCTGCAAAAGCCGCAGTCTAGTTTATTACGTCATTGTAATGAACAAGACATTGTTCAGCCATGTTAGGGTCTTATATCAACCCCGGCTGGATCGAACACGACCGCCCCAAGGAGATCCCATGCAAGACCAAAACAAGCCGGACGCCGGCATCCTTTCCCGCTTACCAAAGCCCAGCCTGCGCCAGCGCCGCTTGGCCGCGATGGGTACTGCCGCCGCCATCGTCGTGGTGGGGCTTGGTGCTTTCGCGCTGCTGCCGCCTGTGCGCCATGTCCAGGTCGCCGGTGAGCCCACCCTGATTGCCGCCGCCGACACCCGCGAGGCGCGCGCGCCCCGCATGCTGGAAAACAGCGCGCCCTTCAGCTTCGCCGATCTGGTGGAGCGGGTGAGCCCCGCTGTGGTGACCATCACCAGCGAAACCACCACCACCGAAGGTGACGGCGATGCCGAGAATATCCCGGCCCCGTTCCGCGACTTCTTCAACCAGTTCAACAATGGCCAGAAGCCCCAGCCGCACCGCGCCGTCAGCGCCGGCTCCGGCTTCATCATCGACAAGACCGGCTTTGTCGTCACCAACAACCATGTGGTGGACGCCAGCAAGAAGATCACCGTCAAACTGCCGGACGGCCGCAGCTTCACCGCCAAGCTGATCGGCACGGATGCCGCCACCGATATCGCCCTGCTGAAGATCAACAGCGACAAGCCGCTGCCGACCGTCGAATTCGGCGACGACAAGAAGCTGCGGGTGGGCGACTGGGTGGTGGCGGTGGGCAATCCCTTCGGCCTCTCCAACTCGGTGACCGCGGGCATCGTCTCGTCGCTGGGCCGCGACATCGAATCCAGCCAGCAATACACCAACTTCATCCAGATTGACGCCCCCATCAACCGGGGCAATTC
>CAYQZM010000263.1:0-24083 GCA_964421935.1 uncultured Rhizobium sp.
GAGCAGGTTGCCGTTGCCCGCGCCGAGGGTGAGCACGCCCGCTGGTGACAGCGACGCCCTTGTGACATTGGCCGGCAGATTCTCCACACCGTTGGTGAGAACCGCCCCGCCCCAGAAGCGTGTCTGGACGGTTCCCGACCAGGGGCCCTGGGTATAGGTCGCTGACAAAACCCCGTGCGATTTCGGCATTTGGCTGGAGGCATAGGAGATCGGGCTGCCCAGGGCACCGGCGCTGTCATAGGTGATGCCGACCGCGCTCTGCACCAGCTCGTTGGTGTAGTTGCCGACGAAGGACCAGGCCAGGCTGCCTTCCAGGAAGTCCATCACATAGTTGGCCTGCAGATCCAGGCCAGACGTCTTAACGCTGGCCGCGTTGGCCGGGACCTGGTTGACCTGATAGGGCTTCAGGCCGCCATTCTGGGCGGGGTCGAAGAGCAGGAACTGGCAATAAACCTGTTCGCCCTGCAGGCAACGCGTGATGATGGTCTGGATGTCGGTGGTGTAGATGCCGCTGTGGATGTTGATCGTGTACCAGTCCAGCGAGACCGACAGGCCGGGAATGAACTGGGGCGTCAGCACCACGCCGATCGAGGTCGTCACCGCCTTTTCCGGCTGCAGGTTGGGATTGCCGCCCTGCGAGCCCAGCACCTGATAGCTGGGCGAACCCACCGGGTACTGCACCTGGGAAATGCCGACCACACCGGGCGAGAACAGGTCAGAAATCAGCGGCGCACGAATGTCGAGCGACCAGGTGCCACGGAACTTGATATTGTCGTCGATCTGGGCTGTCAGGCCCAGCTTCCAGGTTTCGACCAGGCCGCTGGTCGAATAGTTGGTGATGCGGCCCGCGGCATTGAGGCTGAGGTCCTGGACAATATTGTTCTTCAGCAGCGGCGCATCGATTTCCAGGAAGCCTTCCTGCACATCGTACTGACCGCGATAGGGCCGGAAGTTGCCGGCCGCATAAGGGCTGGTGAGATTGATCGCCTGGATCTGCGACTGGTTGGCCTGTTCGTGGCGGTATTCGCCGCCGAACGCCACGGCGACTTTGCCGGCCGGCAATTCCCAGGGCAGCGTACCCTGCATCGAGCCCGAGAATACGTCCTGGTTGAGAATGATGAGTTCGGTGTTCAGGATGCCGGAGCTCGGATCCCTGCCCGGATTGACGTAGAGAATGGCCGCGTCAGATGCTGTGCCGTTGCCGAAGATGTTGAGCGGCACACAGCCGGCGGCGCCCGGATCGCCCAGCACACGCGCGCGGCACTGGATGCTGCCGATCGGCAGACCACTGGCGCCACGATTGGCCGCCGTCACCTTGATGGCGTCGATGGCGTAGTTGTAGTGCGGGCCAAAGGAGTCCTGGGCCGCGGTCTGGCGCTCGCGCACTTGGCTGTGCTGGGCGTAGGCCTGCCAGGACCAATCGCTGCCCAGGCTGCCTTCCAGGGTGAAGACACCGCGCGTCAGGGTGCGGTTGAGCTTCAGGCACGGCGTACCCAGATTGTTGCAGACTGACGTCATGTCGTTCGGCTTGGAGAGATCGACATTGTTGGTGTTGATCGTGCCGATGGTGAGGGTCTGGGTCGGCTGGGCCGCTGTGCCGCTCACACCCGTCAGCGCGTTATAGCCGTTCGACAGGGTGCCGAACTGGGTGGCGACACTGGACGGCAGGAAGGCATTGTCGGCATAGATGGTGTTGGTCGAGGTGCGCGTGCCGCCCACGCTCTGCTCGGCCAGCGAACCATAGTTCAGCTGGATCGAGGCCTTGATGTCGGGCGTCAGGTTATAGCTCGCATACCCGAACAGAGTGGTCGTGTGATAGGGCACGGCCAACAGTTCCATGGTGTACGGATAGTTCTGCGCGTTGCCCGAGCAGCCGTTATAGCAAACGTTCGGGTGGGTGCCGTCCACGGTGCCGAAATTGAAGGGCGCGGCCACGCCGTTGTTGAGGAACTGGATGCCGTTCAGCGAGTTGGCGGTGATCGAGCTGCCGACGCCGCCGGCGGTGTTGCCGCGGATCAGGCCGCCTTGAGTGTACTGCGCCTGGCCGGTGTTGCGGACATGAATGAACCAGGGAAGGCCGTTGCTCGTGGTCGCGGCGGGGTTCTGGACAATCGCAGGGTTGTTGTACCAGTCGGGCGCGTTGTTGAAGACCGGATCATTGCTCCAGGTATGGTCGCCGCTCAGGATCAGGTGACCGCGGCCGCCGAGAATATCGGTGCCCACCGATGCCGCAATCTTGATCTGGCGATGCATCACGGTCGTGGAGTCACCGCCTTCGATGTTGGCCTTCACGCCCGAGAAAGTCTTGTCAAGGACCAGGTTGACCACACCCGCGACGGCATCGGAACCATAGGCCGCGGAGGCACCGCCCGTGACCACATCCACGCGCTTGACCAGCTCGGCAGGGATCGTACTGATATCAACACCGCCGCCGAAGATATTGGATGACACCACGCGCTGGCCGTCGAACAGGACCAGGGTGCGGGCGATACCGAGATTGCGCAGATTGACGACGCTGAGCGAGGCATCGCCCTGGCTGAGGTCGCCGGAGAGCAGCCCATTGTTGGGCGTTTCGGAAACACCGACCGACGGCAGTTTGGTGATCGAATCCATGATGTTCATGTGCGCGTCGCGCGCCAACTGTTCGGCGCCGATCACCGTCACCGGCGTGGGCGCTTCATAGCCCTGGATCGAGATGCGCGAGCCGGTGACCGTCACCGCCTCGACGTTCGTGCTGCTTTCCTGCGCAAGAGCCGGGGCCATGCCCAACCAAGACACGGCACCCATGGCCGCCAGTGAACCACCAAGCTTCAGGCCACGAAGAATCGTTTTCACGGAACTCTCCCCTAAGATAGGACCGCACGGTCGCGATGGAATCCGCGCCTTATTATGGTCTCGTATAGTAGGGCCTATATATCAGTATGTGATTTTGGCAAAGTGGCTGGCACCAGAATGCACAAGATCCTTTTCGCATAGTGAGAGCCCCTGTAGCGCTCACATGCATCTCGAGCCCGGTATAAGAAAGGCCTTGGCCACATTCCGGATAGCAAAAGGCAACCCGCAATCACCTGCCCAAACCTTCAATGACAGATTGTCACTTGTGGCGCGTGCCAGGGGGCGGAGACAAAATTCCGCTATCGATGCAGTTAAAAATCCAATTTTCGGGTGTCTAATCCGGACGAGAGGCGGCAACGTCCATAAGGTAGCGGGTATGAGAAAAACTCTGGCCCTGCTGACAATCGCCATCAGCTTATCGGCATGGTGCGCCCATGCGGGTTCAGAGGCCGGTGCGCGGCTGGATTTTCCGCCCGGATATTTCTCCGCCAAACCTGCCGCTTCGAAGAGCGCGCCTTCGTCCGCTTCCGCCATGGCAGACGACTGTCCCGTCGATTGCGTCAACTTCGATGCCGGCTATGCCTGGGCCGAGGAACGCGGGTTCGCGGCCGAGACACAATGCCGTGGCCGGTCCAGATCCTTTGTCGAGGGCTGCATGACCTATGTGGTGGAGCGCAGAAAATGCGCCAGGTCCTGCCGCTAAAGCGGCCGGCGCCGGACCGGGCGAACCCCAGCCCGGCGCCGCTGGCACTACTTCGATTTGCAGCCGCATTTGCTTTCGCACGGACATGCATTCCTGGCGCAATTGCAGGGCTGGCAGGCACAATCGGTGCACTTGCAGGCGTCGTTCTGGGTGTCATTCGTCATGGTGACCTCCTCGGGTCTTGGTTGCTGACGAACCCGTGTGTAATCTGCGTACCATGGTACGGAGTCAAGCATGTCCGGCATGACCGTCGCGAAATTGGCCCAGGCAGGCGATGTGGGCGTGGAAACCGTGCGCTATTACCAGCGGCGGGGCCTGATGCCGGTACCCCGGCCTGGCGGAAAATCCGCCTTCCGCCAGTACGACCGGACCCATGTCCAGAGGCTACGCTTCATTCGCCGCGCCCAGGCGGCGGGCTTCACCCTGGAAGAGATCAAGGAGCTTTTGTCACTGGATCGGACCCGGGACCGGGCGCGGATCCGGGTGCTGGCCGGCGCGCGCCTGGAAGCCCTGGCGCGTCAGGCCCGGGAGCTTGAGGAGGCGCGCCAGGGGCTGCAGCGGTTGCTCGGCGCCTGCCGCGGCTCCAACCGCGGCCCCTGCCCGATCATCGAGGCTTTCAGTCCCGACCCCGTCGCATAGACCGATCGGGGGAAGCGCGATGGAGGCGAAGTACGACATCATCGCCGGCAACTATGCGGAGCTGCGAAAGCCCGATCCGCGCATAGCCCGGATCATCGCGCGCGCCCTGGGGCCCGCGCAAGCGATCCTGAATGTCGGCGCGGGCACCGGTTCCTACGAGCCGGCGGGTCGATCTGTGACCGCTGTCGAACCCTCGCGCCAGATGATCGCAAAGCGCGGGCCCATGGCCGCAAGGGTGGTCGAGGCCAGTGCCGGCGCCCTGCCCTTCGCGGACAAGAGTTTCGATGCATCCATGGCGATCCTCACCATTCATCACTGGCCCGACAAGGAAGCAGGCCTTCGGGAGATGCGCCGCGTGACGCGCGGGCCGATCGTCCTTCTGACCTTCGATCCGGCGCAGCGGCCATGGCTGACGGACTATCTTCCGGACCTTGTGGCACTGGACGACGTACGGATGCCGGCCATGTCCGACTACGGGCGCTGGCTGGGGCCTGTGCAGATCGCACCGGTTCTGGTGCCGCATGATTGCAGCGATGGTTTCCTCTATGCCTATTGGCGCCGGCCAGCGGCCTATCTCGATCCCTTCATCCGCTCCGGCAGCTCGTCCTTCTGGGCGCTTCACGACACCGAGGCGGGATTGCAGAGGCTGCGGCGCGATCTTGAAACCGGCGCCTGGGCGCGGCGCTACACCGGCCTGCTCGACCTTGAGGAATATGATGCCGGATACCGGCTGGTCGTCGCCGCTTGATCCGCGGCATGACTTCCTTGCTACAGCGCCTGGTGCGAATAGCCCTTGCGGCGGTGCGTGGAAGGCGCAACGCCGACCATCCGCTTGAACGCCCGGCTGAAGGCAGCTTCGGAGCTGTAGCCGGTCTCCTCGGCAATCTGGGCGATATTGGTGCTGCCATTGCTTAAAAGGCCCGCCGCGATCTGCATGCGCCACTTGGCCAGATACTGGATGGGCGGAATGCCGACCATGTCGTTGAAACGTTCCGCCAGGACTGAGCGCGACAACCCGACATCCCGCGCCAGCTCATCGATGGTCCAGTTGTGCGCCGGCTTCGCATGAAGCAGCGACAGGGCCTTGGCGACAAACGGATCGCGCAAGCCCGCCAGCCACCCGGTCTGCGCGTCCGGCAGGCTTTCCAGGTGCCGGCGGATCACCTCGATGAACATCAGCTCGCTCAGTCTGGCCAATACGCTTTCGCCGCCGGCACGCCGGTCCGACGTTTCATGCGTGGCGACATGGATGAACTGGCTGAGCCAGCGTGACTCGCTGCCCGGGCCTGCCGCGACCTTGATGATGGGTGGAAGATTGTCGAACAGGGGATTGAACGGCCAGGCATCACAGGCCAGAAACCCGCAGACAAGCTTGGCGGAGACCGGCCCCTCCTCGCCGATATTGGCAAAGAAGGGCTGATGGGCCATGCCAGCATCATACAGGCTGGCCGGGTTTGGCTGCTGCGCCCGCAGGCCTGGGTCGCTTGCCATCACATGCGCATCGCCGCGCGTGAAGACGATGACCTCGCCGGCATCTATCGCGACCGTCTCTCCGCCGATGATGCTGCCGAAGCAGCGCCCTTCCGTCACCACATGATAGGAAATCAGGTGTCCCGCGCCCGGCAGCAGTTTCGGCAGGATCGTCTTGGGCGACGGCTGCTCGGCTACCCAGGGCGCCTTGGCGACAACGTCAAAGAACGTCGCCCCGGTCAGGCACACGGTTTTCAGGACATCTGAAAGCGGATCGGCCGCCATGTGATCCCCCTTCCTGACGACGCCCAATCAACCGATCCGGACGCCGGGTATGGGACGTAAACATTCCCGACGCCATGTCAAGCATACCGGACGCATAGTCATTCGCATCAACCGTCGCGGCCACTAGATAACCGCCGCAACGCAGCGATCTCGCGCGTCAACGAACCGGAGGAAAACTGACATGAACATGGAGATTCAGGCCAAAAAACTGAACGGCGTCGATGTGACAGCGCTGTTCGAGACGGTCGAGGCGATCAAGGGCAATGCCGCGATTGCGAAGTTCAATTTCCGCGCCACCAACAACTGGCTGGGCGGCGAAAAGAACCGCTCCACCATCAAGGAGTTCAGCGGCGCCCTGGCAGAACATCGCACCGGCGGCAAGGCGTTCGTTTTCGACAATGGCGAAGCCCAGGTCCTGCTCGGCGAGGACAAGGCGCCCAATCCCGTCGAATGGCTTCTGCACGCCCTTATCGGCTGCATGACCACGACGGTTGCCTATCATGCCGCCGCGCGCAGCATCGCGGTCGAAGCGATCGACTCCAAGATCGAAGGCGACCTGGACCTGCGCGGCTTTCTTGGCCTCAGCGAAGAGGTCCGCAAGGGCTACAGCGTCATCCGCGTGCGCATGCGGGTGAAGACCAAGGCCGATGCCGCCACGATCAAGTCCCTGACCGGCATGTCACCGGTGTTCGACACCGTGTCACGCTCGGTCCCGGTCTCGGTCGAAATCGAAACTTACTGAGGGAGAACCAGATGGGCTACCCGTACAACTTCAAGGACGTTCTCGGCCGTTCCGAACGCATCACCTGGCGCGTGGAAGATCTGATCGGCGACGGCAAGACACTCAACTTCGCCAGGCCCTTCATGCCCGAAAGCCTGGCCCGGGTCGAGGAACTGGATTTCCTCTCCCCTGCCCGCCGGCGCACACTCAACCATGTTCGGGGCCACGCCTATCTTTCCATTTTCGGCCTGGTCGAGGAATTCATCCTTCCCTTCGTGCTCGATCACGCGCGGCCCTACATCAATGGCGATGATTATCGCGCCCGCGCCTTCCTGGAATTTGCCGGCGAGGAAGCCAAGCATATCCATCTCTTCCGGCGTTTCCGGGAAGAGTTCGTCAAGGGCTTTTCCGTCGACTGCAAGGTGATCGGACCGGCCGACGCCATCGCCAAACAGATCCTCTCGCACCATCCCCTGTCCGTGGCGCTGACGATCCTGCATATCGAGTGGATGAGCCAGCGTCATTTCCAGGATTCCATTCATGACGACAACACCCTCGATCCACAGTTCAAGAGCCTGCTCAAGCATCACTGGATGGAAGAGATGCAGCACGCCCAGCTCGACACCCTGATGGTGGAAACCATTGCCGCGGGCCTTACCCAGAAGCAGATCGATGAGGCCATCGAAGGCTACTTCGCCATCGGCGAATTCCTCGACAATGGCCTGAAGCAGCAGACGGCGTTCGACCTCGAAGCCTTCGAGGCCGCCGCCGGATGCAGATTGACGGCAGAGCAGCGGGACCGCTTCATGTCCAGCCAGCACCAGGCCAACCGTTGGACCTATATCGGCACCGGCATGACGCATCCGAACTTCGTCGAAACCATCGGCAAGCTCAGCGGCGACATGCGCAAGGTGCTGGAGTTGGCGGCCGTCCGCTTCTGCTGAGAGCCCGCCGCCCGCCATGCCGACAGGCGGCCCTCCCGGCCGACATTCTTGATGAACAACCGGGTAGGTTATCCCCAGATAAATGAATGGCGGGGAGAATGGGCCTGGAAGATGGCCGCTCATTGAATTTTTCATTACGTCCGGGCAATCTTTGTCGGGGGCCAAAAACAAGAACAAGGGGCGATGTACAAGTTCGATTGGCACAAGTCTCACGGCGACAAGACCAGTTCGTCCGCGGCAGTAATCGTCGGGCTGCTGGGCGAGGCCTTCAAGATTGAATCGGTTCTCGATATCGGGTGCGGGGACGGAAGATGGCTGCGCTCATTTCAGGACCTGGGTGCAAGCCGGATTCGCGGCGTGGATGGACCATGGACGGACCAGACCCGGCTGCTGATCGAGAAAAGCGACTTTGCCGTGCACAATCTGGAAAAGCCGCTGGATCTCGCCCAAAAATTCGATCTGGCGATGAGCACGGAAGTGGCCGAACATGTGCAGAGCGAATTTGCCGACCAGTTCGTGGAAAACCTGACGCGGCACGCCGATCTCATTTTTTTCGGAGCCGCCATTCCCTATCAGGGCGGCTTCCGCCACGTGAACGAGCAATGGCCTTCCTACTGGGCGGAAAAATTCGCCGCCGCCAATTTCAGGTGCTTCGATCTGGTTCGATCCCTCATCTGGGATCGCGATGACATCCATTTCTGGTACAAGCAGAACTGTCTGGTCTATATCAGGGAGAGTCGGAAAGATCTGATCGCGCAGATCGAGGCGTGTATCGGCAAACTCGGAGCATCGCCGCTCCCGATGGATATCGCACATCCCGAACTCTATCAGAGCCTGGCTTCCTATCGCCAGATTGCCTTCAAGCCCTTGTTGCGCGAACTGCCGATCCAGGTTGCGAGGAAAGCCAAGTCGATCCTCACCAGAAACACCTGATAGAGATCACGCCGGCTTGCCGGTTAGATCCGCGCCGGATGTCAGGTCAGCCTGTCGCCGCTGATTTTCAGGGCGACACCATAGTCATGGCTGGCGCCATCGGGGATCGTCACATGCAGGCCGTCAGCCTCTTGCCGGAACCCAAGCGCGCCGGTGGCGCCCACGATCTCGACCCGCTGCACAGCACCAACGCCGGCGAGGGATTTGACGACCACCTCGCCCGCGGGCTTGCCCATGGTCATGGCGTACAGAACCGGTCCCTTGGTGGTGAAACGGATATCGGCCGCCTGGAAAGGCACCGGCTTGCCCTCGATCAGGTTTCCCGAGCGCACCTGGGTCGGCCCCTCGCCGGACAGACGCCAGGGGCGGCTGGCGAAAATCGCCTCACCATAGCGCCCGGTCCAGCTCGCCACGCCTTCCACGATCTTGCGTTCTTCCTCATCGATAGTGCCGTCGCCGCGCACCGGGATGGAGAGCAGCAGGCAGCCATTCTTGGCCACCACATCGCACAGCCGATGCACCACCGCATCCGCCGGCATGTAAGTCTTGTTCAGGAAGCGCTCGCGGTCGTAATGCCAGTCGCCGATACATGTGTCGGTCTGCCAAGGATGCGGCACCACCTCGGAACGGAAACCGCGTTCCACATCCTCGACCACGGCGGGGCGGCGATCCTCTGGCAGCAGCTTGCAGTTCAGCACCGGCAGCGCGCCATGCCAGCCCAGCGAACTGTTGTAATAGTGCGCCGCCATGTCGAGCCCGGCCTGACCCAGCGGCAGGCCGGTATTGTCGAAATAAAGAAGATCGGGGCGATAGCTGTCGATCAAGTCCTTGCAGCGCAACCACCACATGCGGATGAAGGCGGGATTGGCCAGAGGCGGCTCTTCGTTCCACACCCGGTCATGACTTTCGTGGAAGGCATTGGCCGCGGCGATGCTGGTCAGGCCATCCGGCATGGGCATGACGGCGCCGGCGTAAAGTTCCTGCGGATCCAGCCCATCCCACCACTGGCCCTTGCCGTCATATTTGGTGAGCTTGAACGCGTCATAGCGCTGGCCGGCGCGCGCACCTTCCGGGTCATAGCCATACGCCACCTGGAACCAGTGCCAGGCATGCGCCGAATGGTTGGAGACGCCGAATTTCAACCCACGCGCCCGCGCCGCCTTGGCCCAGCCGCCCACGATATCCCGCTTGGGGCCTATCCGCGTGCTGTTCCAGGCGTGATAGCGGGAGGCGAAATTATCGAAATTGTCGTGATGATTGGCGAGGGAAACGAAGTAGCGCGCGCCGGCTTTCACATAGAGGTCCAGCAACTCCTCCGGCCGCCAGTTCTCCGCGCGCCAGCGATTGTTGAAATCCATGAAACCGGTATCGGCGGGATGGCCGTAGTGCTGCAGATGATGCTGATATTGGCGGCTGCCCTGGATGTACATGTTGCGGGCATACCAGTCGCCGGCTTCCGGCACGCATTGCGCCGACCAGTGCGCCCAGATGCCGAACTTGGCGTCACGGAACCAGTCCGGCGCCTGATATTGCGCCTTCAGCGAGTCCCAGTCCGGCTTGAACGGACCCGAAGCGATGGTCTGGCCCCAGGCCGGCGTCGCGCTGAGGGCCGCCAGCGCCGAAGCCTGTTTCAAGAGATCGCGTTTGCTCAGCATCATTGCGCACCCGGAAACGAAAGATTCCTGCTGAAGAAAGGCATCACGAAATCCTGGAAACGGAACGCCACGTTGCTGACATGGGTACCGGGATAGATCTCGAAGCTGTTGGCTATGCCATAGGCATCCATCATCTCGTGCAGCTTGGCGGTATCGAAGCGCAGATTGTCCTGATCGCCCACGTCCAGCGCGATCGCCTTGTAGCGCCGCAGCCCGGCGACATATTGGGGAAGGAAGGCGAGCGGCGCATTGGCGGCCCATTCGCCCAGCACCTGTTGCTGCTGGTCGCCCACCGGCAGATCGAGATAGAGCGGCGGCGCCTTGGGATTGGGTGACCAGGCCGCTGCGCTGGCGAGCGTCGCGCGCTGGCCGAAGGCCAGCTTGGCGGAATCCGCCGGGGTCTTCACCGCCAACAAGGCTGCTTCGTCCTCCGGCCTGAGGGCCGCGCGCGGCGCCAGACAGCACGGACTCATGATGTAAAGGCTGCCGAATACATCGGCATGCTTCATGCCGATGCGGGTGGTGCCATAGCCGCCCATGGAATGGCCGGCCAGGCCGCGGCTCTCCCGCGCCGCGATGGTGCGGTAATGCGCGTCGATGTAAGCCACTAGGTCGTGGGCGATGAAATTCTCGAAATCTCCGGTCGTGACCGAGCTGGAATACATCGAGCCGTTATGCACCGTCTTGGAATCGGGAAGCACCACGATCATCTCGCGCGCGCCCTTGGCGAAGGCGCCCTCGATCGTCTGCGGCACGTGGATTTCCTGGCTCCATTGCTCGGCGCCGATGGAATAGCCATGCAGGGCGTAGACGACCGGATAGCGCCGTCCCGGCTCCTTCTCATAGCTGGGTGGCAGGAAGACCAGCACGTCACGATCGGCGCTGTCGCCTTCCAGACTGCCTTCCAGGGATGCGCCGTGCACCTTGATGTGCTCGACCGTCACCTTGGGCGCGCCGGGGACGACATCCGGGACATTGTTTTTCGCCTGTCCCACAGCCGTCCCGCAAAAAGCCGCGAGCAGCAACAGCGACAAGAAAGCCGGATGGAATTTGCGCATTTGCCCCCCCGCTCCGCCCCATTGGGCGGCCAGGTCCCGACCCTATTGCGACAAAGAGAACGAAGCCAGAAGGTCCCGGACCCGGAAGGGCGAGCCCACAACTTTTGTTTCGGCCGCTGGGATGGGCTGGCAATGACAACACCGGCATATGGACCCTTTGCAGGTGAGCCGATAGGCTGATCCTTCAACCGGGATTGGGGATTTTCATGAAGATCGCATTCGCCGCCGTGGCGCTGAGCATTGTTGTGTCCGGCTGCACCACCCTCGGCAGTCATTCCCAGCCCGGCGCGATTGTATCGGAAGACTTCGAATCAACGGCGGTCGGCGCGATCCCGGCCGGCTTCACCAAAACCGGGGCCATTGGCGTGGAAGAAGGCGTGGCCCATAGCGGCACCCATGCCCTGAAGGTTGAGCCTGCCGTGCGCGGCGGGCGCTTCATCAGCCTGTCGCCCGACAAGGTCGCGGCGCTGGGCGGCGAGCATTGGGGCCGGCTTTACTACAAGGTCAAAACACCGACGCCCATGCCGACGGGGCGGTTGATTCACGCCACCTTCGTCGACGGCAAGGCCACCAGCCCGCTCGCCCATGACGAGATCGATGTGCGCCTGGCCACCCTGCTGTTCTATCCCACCGGCGAATTCGATTATTTCTACAATGTCCAGCCGCCAAAGGGGCGCAAGGAATTCGGCCCCAAGTCCGCGACCATGCAGAAATTCACCGACGACTGGACCCTGCTGGAATGGCACGCCGATGCCGCGACCCAGACCTATCAGTTCTTCGTCAACGGCAAGGAGGTCACCGACATCGGCCAGCACAAGGGCGCGGGCAATTATGAAGGCATCGAAATCCCGGCCGCCTTCCAGACCCTGTCGATCGGCTTCACGAATTATCAGCCCGCCACCGGCGACGGGTTTACGGTCTGGATCGATGACATTGCCGTCGGCAAGAACCGGCTGGGACCCGTGCGCGGGGCGCGCAAGTAGCCCGCATTCGCGAGACGCTCAGGCGTTGACCTGCCGGGCGATGAAGGCCTTCGCCATCCGATGGGCGCGATCGGTCTGAGGGCCCGGCTTGGCGACCCATTCATGCTCGCAGCCTTCGAAGATCATGTAGTCGCAGGAACCGCGGGCGGCGCGGTAACTGTCCACGAATTTGGTCTGGAAAGCGGGCAGCATATTGTTGTCCAGCGCCCCCTGCATGATGAGAAAAGGCTTCAGCGCCACTTTTTCCTTCCTGTCCAGAATTTCCTGCGGATTGGCTTCGTGAATGGACTCCCAGGGGACGAAGAAGGTCTGATTGTTCCTGATCATGCTCTCCACCTTGTTCGCCTGCGCGGTCTCGAAGCGCGCGAAGGTGTTGCTGATCGGTGAGCGCATCAGCACATAGTCCGGCGATGCCGTGACGGCGCCATCGAAAGCGATCGCGTTATAGCGCGCATCGCCTGGGCGCAGCGCCAGCAACTCGGCGACATGACCGCCGCTGGAACTGCCGAACACCCCGATCCTGCCGGCATCGCCATTCCAGCTCTTTGCTCCGGCCTTGAGCCAACGCAGGGCATAGCTCGCATCCTGCACGCAGGCGGGATAAGGCGCCTCCGGCGCCAGGGTCAGGTCCACCGCCACGACCAGGGCGCCGGCCGTGGCAATCGCACGGTTGAACGGGTCCTCGGCAGAACGGTCCTTGGCGTTCCAGGCGCCGCCGTGCAGGCTGAGCACGGCCGGAAACGGGCCCGGACCCGCGGGCTGGTAGATGCGCGCCCGCAGCCAGCGGCCCTTGGCGGTGCGGCGGTATTCCAGCTCTGTGACCGTCAAGTCGAAATGGGCGGCCGGGTCATAGTGTGTTCGGCCCGCGGCGAACGCCGACGGCGCCAGAACCGCAGCCAGACCTGTGACGGCGCTGCCGCGCAGAAAATCGCGACGCTTGATGGGATCGCGCAGCATGCACCCTCCAGCCATGGTGGCCTCATCCGGACGTCGTGGGTCGTTTTCGAACCCATTGTACAACGAAAGTGCCGCAGCGCGCGAAGGCGTTGCCACCCATGCGTCCAGTGTGCGTATTGACACATGGTTGGGTGTGGCATATCACACACCAGGGGTCGGCAGCCATGACGAAAAGATTTTATCCGGCGGTGTTGGAGCGCGGTCCCAGGGGCAGCTTTGCGATCTGGTTTCCGGACTTTTCGGATTGCGTCGCCGGGGCCACGACCCAGGAGGATGCCTTGGCCAAGGCCGAATTTGCCCTGGCGAAGGCCGTGGATGCCCTCGCCGAAGCCGATCGCCCCTTGCCGCAACCAACCGCTTTCGAGGACATCGGCCTGCCCAAGGGCTGCCGGCCGATCGCCTATTTCGCGGTCTCGGTCGAACCACCCAATCCGTCGGAACGGGTCAATATCTACCTGCCGCGCAATCTCATCCTGCAGGCGGACAAGAAAGCGCAAGACCTCGGCATGAGCCGTTCAAGCTTTTTCGGGCTGGCGATCAGTTCGCTTATCGGTTTGTCATTCAAGGAGAAGACCAGCCTGGCGCTGCCGCGGTCTAAAATTCAGGCCGGCGAGAAATCTTCGCCCGTCAAGCGCAGGCGGGAGTAGAGGACCCCGATCGTCGACCGGCTTCGAAGCGGTCACGGGGGCCTTCCGCCTCATTTCTGCTGCGCCATCTCCAGGTTGTTGCGCATGTTGTTTATGATGCGGACCTTCTGCAGCCTCTCCGGCTCGTCCGGCGTCTGATACATGCTGGTGAGCATCGCCAGATCGACATGCGAGAGGCTGGTGGTATGAAAATTGGCATCGCAGTCCGTCAGAAACAGATTGGCGATGCTGGGCGCGGGCTGGCACTGACCGGTGACAGGCGCCTGCGTCAGGCTCAGCAATGCGAGATAGTCGGCGAAGGTGCCCAATGCCATGCCCCGGATGGCGGCGGAATCCACGATGATGGTGGCAAGCCTCATCTCGGGCTGGATACCCGTCTCCAGGTTCGTATAATGCGATTTCATTGCCGGAAGGCCCAAGACGTTCGATGTATCCCCGTAGCCGTCCAACGGCACATCCGGCCAATATTGACCGTTATAATCGCGATCAAGGCTGTAATACCAAACCTGTACCGGATAGTGCATTTGCAAGTCCCGCACCGGTGAAACGGCGAACAGGAAGGTTCTCTTTGCCTTCAGGGCGTTCAGGATGGTTTGCGGCTCCTGCGAGACGATGATGACGACATTGGGAGCGCAGCTTTCGTTGCGGTCCAGCGGCGCGCCCACTTTACCGGCGATATCGCGGATGCGCTCCATCACGATATGGGCCGAAGCGGAGGGCATTCCATTGACGCGCAGGCAGACTGGCCGCTTCCAGGTCGCGAACTGGTCTTTCAGCGCGTAGCTCGGGCGCAGCAGAGAACCCAAAAAACGCTGCGACAAAGTCCAGTCTTCCTGGCGCCGGGAATGCACCGTCACGCTTTCCGTCGATCCCGGGGAGACCGGTGGTTCCGGCGTTTGGGCATGCGCTGCCGTGAACACGATCAACGCGCCAAAACAGGCGGCATACCTTACCCGACTTGCTCTGAGTCCGGGCGTCATGACAGCGGGCGCCTCCGATGAACCCGGATACACAATAGCATATCGCGCGGACCCTTGCATCGATGGCGCACCCGGGAGGATGCGCAAGTCGCCGGTGTCAGCGATGCCGCTCTAGGCTTTCCAGCGCTGGTTTTCGGCACCGGCCGGTTTGCCCCGCTCCACACTGCGGTCGTCAAGATTGAGCACTTCGATCCGGCGAAATTCCGTGGGATGGCTTTCGGCCTGGATGGCGATGAAGCCTTCGGTCCGGGCGATGGTCGCGGACCATGGCTGTGCCTGCTCCAACCGCAGGTCGGAATATTCCAGCACCTGACGGCCATTGATGAAATAGCGCACAAGCTTGCCGCCCTGCACTTCGGCTTCGGCCAGCACCCACTGATTTCCGGGATATGGCCGCGCGTTGGAATCGACGACGGCGCGGCTGATGCGTTTGCCCTTGTACATCACGGTCGTGCCATTGAGACACAGGCTCCCGGTGGGCGGGCGCTGGCGCAACCACCTGGCACCCATCAACCGCAACTCGAATGAAATGGGATATCTCTGTTCGAGCGTCATGGTTTCGGGCGGCTGGGCGTGCAGCATCACGCCATTGTTGCGCCAGGCCCAGTCTGGCGCGCCGGGGATCTGCTTGCCGACGGAGCGATATTCCACGCGGATCCAATAGTGCGAGAATTGGCGCGCGTTGTAGAACAGGTGGCCGTAGAGATCGTCCAGTTGCTTGTAATTGTCATAGGAGACGACCAGGCGTCCATTCTCGACACGGAAGGTATCGTTCACATCCTTGCCGAGCGGGTAGCCCGCAAACTTCGGCACCCATCCTTCGAGATCGCGGCCGTTGAACAATGCCAGCCAGGCGCCCTGGGGCGCCGCCGAATGCGACAGGAGTGAATTTTTCTGGCAGCTCGTCAGCAACAGCCCGATGGCAACCGCCAGGAGCCCTGCTACGCGTCTCGTCTTTCCCGTCAACACGCCGATGCCCCTTCACTGAGCGAAACGCCGAGGCGCTTTCGGACCCGGGCATCGCGCTAGAAAAAAGCGGACTTGAACTGTTTCACCTTTTCGCGGCCTTGTCGCGTCAGCGAAATGGTTAACCGGGTCGGCGAGAGGATTTTGAATGGCGCGCCCTAGGGGAGTCGAACCCCTCTTGCAAGATTGAAAATTTGGACAAATCAGCTGAAATCAATCTCTTAGCATGACTAACCGGGTTATCGGCACCCTTTGAAATCAATAGATTAGGTTTCATGTGTCTAACCCGATGCCCAGGTGGTGGACCGGCGCAGTCGCAACATTCGACCGTGGACAACTTCAATAACGGTAGCGCGTGGTCCATCGCACCACAGGCCATAGCCGAAAGACACGCGGTGCCGATCATCTATCCCCGCTCTTTGGTGCCTCCTGCGTGATTTTGCTGTCGCCCTACTCCGTGGGCACTAGCCAGACATCGTTGGCATGCTGTGGATATTGCGCGAGCGCGGCACTTTTGTCAGCCGGCAGCCCCGCCAGTTCGCCGGCAAAACCATGGTTGACGTCTCTGTGATGCGCCTCGTCCGCGCGGACCGCCAGCACTACGTCACGCAAGGTCGCATCCGCGGGCAGCTGCCAATAGTGGCGTGCGATTGAAGGTGCCGGTCCATCTGGCGATCTGCCCTCATCGATTTCCTTCAGATAATGGGTGTAGGAAATAACTGCCTCTTCCTCGAAATAGCCGACCAGCCTGTGAGCGGTCCGCGAGGAAACCAAATAAAGGCCGAAGAAGCCCAGATAGAATACCCACTGGACTGCTATAACAACGAAGCGTTCAAATACTGTCGGCTGCGCGACCTCGATGAAGGTCATGAGATGCATACGTTCGTTTTCGGCCTCTTCCATCAAGGTTCGGATCCAACCTTTGTCGTCGCACATCCGGCGTAAACATTTGAGATGAGTAATGGTAGCTCCAACCATGCCCGGAACTGCCGCGACCGTTTCCAAGACGATTGCGCGATGCCCATACCGCTTGGCAAAGAAAGTGTCGGCCAAGAAGCGCAATGTCTTTGTGCACGCCAGCGCGAACCGATCGGAAAGATCGCGAGGTTGATAATGGACAGCTAGGTCAACAGAGGGAATTGAACTCATAATGAAACTCCAGAACTTGCGTTTGCGGAATCGACGCGAAGGCAATCCCTACCCGAACCTAAAGACCTGATTTGTTAGCGGTTTGATCTTGCGCAACTCGCGGAACGATCTTGTCGCGATTTCCCAACTGCCCTGGGAGCAGTCGAGCGCGAGAAGTTTGGCTGATCGCTTATCGCTTCAAGCCCTCTATGACTACAATATGTGAGATTTCAGTGTTCCCATTGCGGACGCGATCGCGTTCCGAATACTCGACGCCCCCGGAGCCATGAACCTCCAGGTCATCCAAACAATCTAAGACTATTCTGCCGGTCTACTCGCCCAATTGTACTCGCATTCAACGTAGCGCGCTTAGCTTTGGTCCTAACTGTGTCTTATGGTCGTTAAGAGTGAGAACCTCGATCCGGCGAAACTCCGTAGGGGCGCTTTCGGCCTGAATCGCAATAAAGCCTTGGTTCCGTGCCATGGTCGGAGACCATGGCTGCGGCTTTTCGAGTTGTAGTTCGGAATACTCCAGCACCTGACGGCCATTGATGAAATAGCGCACAAGCTCGCCGCCTTGTACCTCGGCTTCAGCCAACACCCATTGGTCTCCTGCATAGGAAGGAGCATCGGAGTCGATCACCGCGTGGCTCACGCGCTTGCCCCTATAAATTACGGTCGTCTCATTGAGGCACAGGCTCCCAGTGGGAGGGGTACGATGGAACCATTTGCCGCCCATCAATCGCAACTCGAACGAAATTGGATATCTCTGTTGTAGTGTCATGGTCTCTGGCGGTTGGGCATGCAGCATTACCCCATTGTTGCGCCACGCCCAAGTGGGCGCGCCCGGGATCTGTTTGCCCACAAAGCGATACTCAACGCGTATCCAGTAATGCGAGAATTGGTGGCGACTGTAAAACAGATGGCCATAGAGATCGCCCAAATGCTTGTAGCCATCGTAGGAAATGATCAAGCGCCCCCTCGCTACGCGGAAAGTGTTTTTTACGTTTTCGCCGAGCGGATAGCCGGAAAACTTCGGCACCCATCCATCGAGATCGCGACCATTGAACAGGGACACCCATGCGCCGTGGGGCGCAGCTGAATGTGAGAGTAATGGATGCTTCTGGAAGCTCGCGAACATCAGTCCGACAACCACCAGAGGTCCTGCTATAAAGTTTACCGCCGCTTTCCGCATGCGAACACCGCGTGGTAAATCGCACGTCTAACGTAGGCGACTATCGTCTGCCGCGGCACTCTAGCATTTCAGGTAAACTCTCCCGATATTCGGCCACACCTTGGAATGCTTTTCGCAGTCAGAGCGAGATAGGCACCGGTACTAAATCGTGCACCATTCTTTACGCGTCAGCTTATCTCGCGCTTTCGACCTTGTCGTTATCGCCGAATCTCCAGCCGTTATTCTTAAGGAAAGATCGCGCAGAAATGGCGCGGAATCTCTCGACATTGCTGGCGCCGGCGCATTGCACATTGGCAAAGTTTATACAATGCGGGCGATTGGTGCCCCGAAAGCGGCCGAAGCGGCATGGGAAGGCAGTGCTGTCGGCGTGATTTTCAGAAGTCATCTCGACGGAAAGGCCCGTGGAGGGTGGAAGCCCGCACAAGGTAAGCGGTGGACCAGCCGATCATCAGCAATCCATTGATACCCTCCAGCGCGGTCAACAGACGCCAGTTCTGCTGGAAGGCAAGCGTTCCATAGCCGATCGTGGAGAACATACTGGTGGACAGATACAGGGCGTCCCCAAAGCTGCCGGTAATATCGAGAAAGGCGTAGGCCGCAGCCCAGATCCAGACCTCAAGCGTCAGGATGGCTAAAAGGCCGAGCACAGTGCCTGTCATCACCAGGGTGCGACCGACATCGTGGTTATGAAATCCCAGCCAGCGGGCCAACCGCGGAGTGGCCCAGGCGATGGCGATAAGACCTGCAGTGTGAACGATGACGGTAAGGGCAACCAATACGGATCCGGCAGCCAGGTTTTGCAGCATGCCAGCGACCTCACGCCCGCCGGCAACCAGGTTCTACCGCCGCGATGCGAAGCGGCTGTTGCCGCATGGCGGCGATCAGCCGCTTGTCCCGGCCGTAGAGATCACGCACGAACTTCACCTCGCTGTCAGGCTGGGGGATGGCCGTCCAGTACAACACATAGATCGGCACCTTCCGGCTCAACGGCAGGAAACGCGTCTCGCCATGCCCGATCGTCTCCCGGAGAGAGGCCATGCTGCTTTGATCGGCCGACAGGGCGTAGGAGGCCAGCGGCAAGATCTCCTCAACCCGGATACACCCGTGGCTGAGCGCGCGCCCCGCGCGGTCGAAAGCGGTCTTTCCCGGCGTATCATGTAGATAGACGTCAAAGCGGTTAGGCAACTCCAGCTTGACCTGGCCGAGTGGATTGCGGGTCCCTGCGGCCTGTCGCACCCGATAGGGAAAAGTGCCGGTGGGGATCGCCCGCCAGTTGACATGGAGTCCTTGAGGGTCACCGGGAGGGCCGTTGAGCAGCACCATGTCCTGGGTGGTCAGCCAGGCTGGGTTGCGTTTCAGTTTTGGCAGTATCTCCCTGACGGCGATGGAGTGGGGAACATTCCAGACAGGATTGATGGTGATACCCGCGCCTTCGGCGCGCAGGATCGGGGTGCGGGTCGCCGGCTTGCCGACAATCACACGCGACGTGAGCACTTGCCGGCTACCTAGCCACATGGTCAGCTCAGCAGAGGCCGCGTTTACCTCGATCCGGTCCGCTTCCAGCCAGTTGGGCAGCCACCGCCAACGTTCCATATTGGCTGCAATAATATCCCGCTGGCCTTGGTCCGTCGTTTCCGCGAGCTTGGCCTTCAGCGCGAGATAGCCGGCATGCGTCGGCGCCAGCCCTGCCAGCATCGGTGCGAGGGTGCGCGACTGAAGCGCCTGGTCCAGCAGCGCCGGCATATTCATCGTGCGCGGGGGCAAGGCAATATCCAAATCGACCGATCGCAATTCGGGACGTCCCTCTGCCAGATCGTGCATATAGGTCAGCACGGCGCTAGTCAGGGCCGCGTCATAGCCAGCAGATCCGGCCGGAATTGTCCTGTAGCGTTCGGGGACGAGTCCCTCCTCCGCGGCCGCCGCAAGTACAGCCGAGGCAACCTTCGCATTGGCCTGCGCTGCCCCACCGCCCGTCCAGGCTGTGCCGCCATGCCTAATTTGATAGAAAGCTTGAACTTCCAACGCCCCCGACGTCGGTGTGGGCGTACCGCCTATCGCTGACGCACCAGCCAGGAAAATCAAGACGAAAATGAACCGTAAGGCAGTTTGAACCATGCGCACAACATGCCTGAACGGGGCACATTCCAGCCTTGATCCAACGCAAGGTAAAGTATTTGTCAGACGCATACGTTAATCGAATGAAGCATGCGCTGATCATCGCCCACCCGAGACGTGAGAGCTTCACGACAGCAACCGCGGGCGCTTATGAACAGGCCTGCGGAGAGCTGGGGCACCAAATCATCCGCCGCGATCTTTATCGCATGGGTTTCGACCCTTGCCTCAAACCCGAGGAAATGCCCGGGGATCCTCATTTTCAGGCCGCAGCCGACGTCTTGGCTGAACGGGCCATTCTGACGGACTGCGATGTCTTCGCGCTGTTTTATCCGCTGTGGCTGAACACACCCCCCGCAATGCTTAAGGGTTATCTCGAAAGGGTATTCGGATTCGGGTTTGCCTATGGCGCTGGCGGACGCAGTTACAATCCGCTTCTCACGGGACGCAAGTTCATCAGCTTCAGTTCCAGCGGCGCCCCGGTCGATTGGCTCAAGCAGATCGGTGCGTTCGATGCCCTTTGCGTCGTGTTCGATGACTATTTCGCCAGACTATGCGGCATGACATCGGTGGACCATGTCCACGTCGGCGGCATTACGCCTGGGACCAACCCGTTCTTTGTCGATGCGCGGCTCCAAGAGGTACACGGAGCCGTAACCCAACACTTTGGAAGGAACGAACATGTCGCTCACGAAAATCAGGCTTGAACTTGGCCGCACACCGGACAATCCACACGGCGATTGGCGGCACGGCTATGAGTTTGTCGCCCCGCTGGACGGTCAAGGCTATCTGGACCCTGTGGCGTGGGAGGGGCAAAAGAACTTCTGTGCCGTCCGCCGTTTTCATCCTCATGAAGCCGAATATCGCGGAAGTCTGCGCCATAATGGCCGCGGCTGGCTATTCGACTATCTGCCCGGACGGACCAGCGATGATGAGCCGATTTTCCGGCTTGACCGCCATTTGATCGAGAAAGGTCTGTATCTGACCATTACCGAAGAGGATGGTGTGGCCCGGCCTTTCAAGATTGTGGACGTCAAGCCGCTTCCTGAAGCCGCGGAACAATCCGCGCGGTCAGCCATAGCCGGCGATCAGGGCCATTCTCACCAGCTCTGACAGGCTGGAAGCGCCCGCCTTTGCCATGAGGTTTGCGCGGTGGACTTCCACTGTGCGCGGACTGAGACCCAGATCATAGGCGATGGTTTTATTGGGATGGCCGGCAAGCAGCCCGCGCAAGACATCGCGCTCACGATCCGTGAGGGATTCCAGGCGCCGGGCGATGTCACCGTCCGGCCTGGCTGAGCCCTGGCCCTTCCGGCGCTCCAGAGCCGTGGTGATGGCCGCGATCAGTGTTTCATCGGCAAAGGGCTTCTCGATGAAATCGACCGCGCCCAATTTCATCGCCTCTACGGCCATGGCGACGTCGGCATGGCCCGTCATGATGATGACCGGACAAGCACTCTGGCGATCCCGCAGACGGCGCAGCAGTTCCAGACCGTCCATCTCCGGCATGCGAACGTCGCTCAAGATCACACTCCGGGGCCCCTCCTTGAAGCCGGAAAGAAAGCCGGTGGCTGTTTCGTAGACCTTTACCGCCAGCCCCGCTGTCCCTAACAAGAAAGCAAGCGCGCGCCGCACATCCTCATCGTCATCAATCAGGTGGACCAATACTCCTTCAAGCATAAGTCATCTCTCGCTCATCCATCGCTCGCAACGTCATCCGGAAAATCGTCCCGCCGCCAGGCGCCGGCTCGGCCGTCAGGGTTCCACCATGCGCTTCCGCGATCGTGCGTGATATCGACAATCCGACCCCCATGCCCTGGGCCTTGCTGGTGACGAATGGCTGAAACAGGCGCGCCATGATCTCGGGTGCGATTCCCGGTCCCGTATCTGCCACCGCTACCTCGACCATATTGCCGTCAAGAGGACGGGCCGAGATATGCATTTCCTTGCGGCCGCCGGCTTCCAGCATGGCTTCGAGGGCATTGCGCATGAGATTGAGGATCACCTGCTGGATCTGAATCTTGTCAACCACGACCAAGCCGACACGCCGATCAAACGTATAAGTCACCCGAACGCCGGTTTCCCTGACGCCCACAAGTGCTAGGGCACTGGCTTCTTCGACCAGCTTGCGCAGGTCTTCGGCATGACGGTCGCTCTCGCCGCGGGCGACGAATTCCCGCAACCGCTTGATGATCTGGCCCGCGCGCAGCGCCTGGTCGGCAGCGCTGTCCACGGCGTGCCGGATCTGATCTCGGTCTTCTGGCCGGCCGCGATCAAGCAGCCGGCGGGCGCCATTGAGGTAGCTCGCCACTGCGGTCAGGGGCTGGTTCAGTTCATGGGCCAGGGTAGACGCCATTTCTCCCAACGCCGTAAACCGGGACATGAAGATAAGCTCTGCTTGCAGGTCCTGAAGCCGCTGCTGGGCTTCCTGGCGCTCGGTGGTATCGCGCACAAAGCCCGTAAAGAAGCGGCGGTCGCCCGAGCGCATCTCGCCCACGGCCAGTTCCATCGGGAAGGTCGAGCCGTCCTTGCGCTGGCCGACGACCAGGCGGCCCAAGCCAATAATGCGTCGCTCACCCGTCGCCAGATAGCGCGCGAGATAGCCATCATGCTGCCCGGCATAGGGTTCTGGCATCAGAATGCTCACATTGCGGCCTATCGCTTCGGCGGCCGTGTACCCAAAGAGCTTCTCCGCCGTGGCGCTGAAGGATTGCATGATGCCGCGCGTGTCGATCACGATCATGGCGTCGGGAACGGTATCGAGCACGGACTGCAGGTGCGCCTCCCGCTCCAGCAGGGCGCTCTGCGCCCTTTTGGCGGTCGTAATGTCGCGCGATACCTTGGAAGCACCTACAAGCCGCCCACTTTCATCATAGACCGGTGACACGGTGACCGAGACGTCGATGACGGTGCCGTCCTTGCGCCGTCTCTGTGTCTCGAAATGATCGACTTTCTCGCCACGCCGGATGCGGGCCAGGATCTGCTCTTCTTCTTCCGCCTCATGTCCGGGCGGTAGCAAAGGGGTGATGGAGCATCCGATCATCTCATTGGCCGCATAGCCGAAAATTCCTTCGGCACCGCGGTTCCAGTCGGTGACGAGCCCGTCCAAAGTCATGCCGATGATCGCATCGTCGGACGAAGAGACGATCGCGGCGAGGCGCGACGCGGTATCACGTCCGCCCACCGGGGCCTCGTTCTTGTTCCTCTCCGACATGAATCAATCCTAGCACCATTCCGCAGATCACCAGAGCGGTTGATTTTCCTCAAGGCCGCACCGGCGGCCCTGCGCCATTATTCAGCGTGGCTTAGGAGAACTACTCCATGAAAGCTCTGGTATATCGGGGGCCTGGGTTCAAAGCGCTGGAAGATCGGCCAAAACCGACTCTGCAGGAGGGAGGCGACGCGATCGTGCGGGTGACCTGCACGACCATCTGCGGCACCGACCTTCACATTCTGAAAGGCGATGTGCCCAGCTGCGCTCCCGGGCGCATTCTGGGTCATGAAGGTGTCGGCGTCGTGGATAGCGTCGGGCCTGCCTGTACCCGATTCAAGGCCGGGGATCATGTCCTGATCTCCTGCATTTCATCCTGCGGGAAGTGCGATTATTGCAGGCGCGGCATGTATTCCCACTGCGAAAGCGGGGGCTGGGCCCTGGGGCATACCATTGACGGCACCCAAGCCGAATATGTCCGAATTCCACATGCCGATACCAGCCTCTACCACATTCCCCAGGGCATGGATGAGCAGGCTCTTGTCATGCTCAGCGATATCATGCCGACCGGGTTCGAGTGCGGGGTTCTGAACGGCAATCTGCGGGAGCCCGGGATGACTGTCGCCATTGTGGGTGCCGGTCCCATCGGTCTTGCCACCTT
>CAYQZM010000264.1:0-11294 GCA_964421935.1 uncultured Rhizobium sp.
CGCCTGGATGATGTCACGCTCCCGGTCGGTCAGGTCCTTCATGGCGTCCATCAACAGCTCGTGCCGGTCGCTCATTTCCTCGCGCTCGGCCAGCCGGGTTTCCTGGTCGGCCGTATCGTCGGTCAGCCAGTCCTGCCATTCGCTTTCCGATTCCGAACGCAGCGGCGCGTTCAGGGACGAATCCGGGCCCGACAAGCGGCGGTTCATCTCCGTCACTTCGGTTTCGGTGACGCCCAGCTGGTCGGCCAGGGTGGCGGTGTGGTCCGG
The DNA here is from genome assembly GCA_964421935.1 of uncultured Rhizobium sp. Classification (GTDB taxonomy): domain Bacteria; phylum Pseudomonadota; class Alphaproteobacteria; order Micropepsales; family Micropepsaceae; genus Rhizomicrobium. The sequence continues at coordinate 268 of CAYQZM010000264.1, forward strand.
CGTCAGGTCGCCTTCCTCGATGGCGCCGATATTGGACTTGGCCTTGCGCAGGTTGAAGAACAGCTTCTTCTGCGCCGCGGTCGTGCCCATCTTCACCATCGACCAGGAGCGCAACACATATTCCTGGATGGAAGCGCGGATCCACCACATGGCATAGGTCGCCAGGCGGAACCCCTTGTCGGGATCGAAACGCTTGACGGCCTGCATCAGGCCGACATTGCCTTCGGAGACGATTTCGGAAACCGGCAGGCCGTAGCCGCGATAGCCCATGGCAATCTTGGCGACCAGGCGCAAATGGCTGGTCACCAGACGGCGCGCGGCCTCCGGATCCTGATGCTGCTGCCAGCGCTTGGCGAACATGTATTCGTCCTCAAGCGACAGAAGCGGAAACTTGCGAATCTCGGACAGATAGCGCGACAGGCCCGCTTCGCCCGAGAGGACGGGAAGTCCACGACCACTCATAAATCCCCCTTATCCGGGCGTTGAAATGGTAACGCCTGAACGCCCCGACAGTTGGGCAGAGATAAGCAGGCTTAAGGTTTATTCAATCCCCGGAGCGCCTCGGCAAGTTCCGCAAAATCCGCAGGCCAGGGCATTTCAAAACGCAGGGTCTTGTGCAGGCTAGGGTGTTGGAATCCCAGCACAAAAGCGTGCAGTGCCTGGCGGGAAAAGTCCGCCGTCACTGTATACGCCTTCTCCTCGGCGGGGTTTTTGGGCCGTGGCGCGGTGCGGCTCCGGCCATATTGCGGGTCACCGATCAAGGGATGGCCAAGATGGGTCAGGTGCACCCGGATCTGGTGGGTACGGCCGGTTTCCAGCCGGCATTCGATCAGGGAGGCGAAGGGTCTTTCGGCGGGGCCGAATTTCTCCATCACCCGATAGCGGGTGCGCGCTTCCTTGCCGCCGCCGCGCAGCACCGTCATGCGCTTGCGGTCGAACGGGCTGCGGCCGATCTGGCTTTCGATGCGGCCTTGGGCATCGCGCGGCGCGCCCCACACCAGGGCGTGATAGGCGCGCTCGATGGTGTGATTGGCGAACTGCTTGGCCAGTGAGGCCATGGCGCGCTCGGTCTTGGCCGCCACCAGCAGGCCCGACGTGTCCTTGTCGAGCCGATGCACGATCCCCGGCCGCGCCTCGCCGCCGATGGCGAGATTCTTCGGCCCGCAATGGGCGATCAGGGCGTTGACCAGAGTGCCGCCGGGATTGCCGGCGGCCGGATGCACCACCAGCCCGGCCGGCTTGTTGATCACGATCAGGTCCTTGTCCTCGTAGACGACCTCCAGCGGGATGTCCTGGCCCTGGGGCGTGGCAGGTGCGGCCGGCGGCACGGTAACGCGGTAATCTTCGCCCGGTTTGACCCGATGATTGGCGTCTTTTATCGTCTGCAGGCCCAACGAAACTGCGCCATCCGCCAGCAATTGCTGAAGCCGCGAGCGGGAAAAGTCGGGCAGGCTTGCTGCCAGGAATCGGTCCAGCCGCCAGCCGGCGTGATCGTCACCCGCCAGCGCTGTGCGCCGATCGCCTGAGGAGTTGTCTGTGTCCGACATGTCCGTTCATGACAAGGCCCCGCCGCCGGCGACCAGCCGCCGTACTGCCTGGGTGATCGTCATTATCATGAGCACGCTTTTCGTGCTGGCCCTTTTGGCCACCATCTGGGGCTTTGTCCGCCAGGCCCAACTCTTCATGCGGGCCCGCGCCGCGGCCACCACGCATGCCACGGTCGCGCCCGCCGGTGCGGCCGCCACCATCACCCTGGCGCCGGGCGCACGCATCGTCTCAGCCAGCACCGACGCCGGCAAACTGGTGCTGCATGTGGCAACGGCCACCGGCGGGGAAGTGGAGATCATCGACCTGGCCACGGGAAAACGCACGGGACAGATCAAGACCGCGGCGCCATGATCGAGGTCAGGCTGGCGGGTGACCTGCGCGTGCGGATTCTGCGCGAAGCGGCGTCGGCCTTTCCACGCGAATGTTGCGGCTTGCTGGAAGGGCGGCGCGGCGATGGCCTGTTCGTCGTCCAGGCGCTGCATCCGGCGCGCAATCTTTCGCCTCAGGCCGACCGTTTCGAGATCGACCCGCGCGACCATGTCGGCGCCGCCAAAAAGGCGCGCGCGAACGGCGCGGCCATCATCGGCTGCTATCACTCCCATCCGGATGGCACGCCAAAACCGTCGGCGCGCGATCTGGCCGGCGCCGGTGAAGAAGATTTTCTCTGGCTGGTCGCGGCCGGCGAGGCATTGGCCGCTTTTGTCTATTTGGAAGGCTCGTTCGTCGGCGCCGACTGGGTGACGTCGTCGGGATAGCTGCGAAACTGGCCGCCGCGAAACAGGATGTCGCGGGAATGGACCACATCCACGATATGGCCGGTTTCGTCGGCGATTTCGACGCTGCGGCCGTTCAGCGAGCCGCCATGCAGCAGCTTCTCGCCGAGCATCTCGCGGCTGCTGTTGATCGCTTCCCGGCGGGCAGCCTCGGCATCGCACAGTTCCTGGCCTTCTTCGTCGCGGTGCAGGACGCTGCCTTCACGGACATGGAAAAAATAGCGGGGCATGGCTCTGGCATCGTTGGTTATTCTCATTCCTAACACCTAGGTTAAGGCCCCGTTCCGTTCCCGTTTTACGTGTAACGGGGGCAACATGGGAACTTGCGGCTTTTATGCTTGGGCCGCTATAAGCCCGGTCTAGTGCTCCCATCGTCTAGCGGTTAGGACGCGGCCCTCTCAAGGCTGAAACAGGGGTTCGATTCCCCTTGGGAGCGCCATTCGTTTGACCTGCAGCGGGCCAAGTGAATGGCATGCCAGTCGCCGGGTCAGCCACAGTCGAAATAGCTCAGCCTGTCATCCGTGGCCTGGCGCAATTCGCAGATCAGATGGCCGTTGGCAAATTCAACGTCATAGACGACGAAAGAGTCCGCTGTGGCCGAGAGATTCTTCTCGCCAACATAAATGATCGACTGAACGCTGCCCAAACTATGCAGCGTGTCCGGTTTTAGAATTTCACGGTCGTCGCACGTGGATCAAGCGGCACCGTCAACGCCCCTTGGGCCATCTCACTCAGCACGCGCGCCAGGAAGCCCGATTTGGAAGCCGTGTCGGGTGTGCTGGCGGACAAGGTAAGTCTCTCTCCGGTTACCTTGTCCGGCGCCTCAGACGCAATTCCCAGATTTTGGAGAGAATATCTCCCTTCAAATTGCCCCGTGGGGCGGATCGTCCCCGTGATCGCAACATGATGCAGCATCGATCCCCAGGTGAGGCGGAGATGATTGTCGTTGAGCCTGACGGTTCCCGGCTGATGTCCGTGCCGTCGAAGTGCAGCCCCGGGCAATGAACCGTCATTGCGGTGCGAATTTTCTCGATTTCGCAAAATTCGTCCGTCATGGGCCCCCATCTGGTCTTGCCCAGAAGGGAAGCGCTGAAGCCTTGCGGCGCGGTGAACTTCCACACGCCAGCCACACTGGAATCTTCCACCGTGACGGCTTCGATGGGCTGGGCCGAGACACTGCCTGTCAGCAGACAGAACAGGAGTGCGGACAGCCGGATGGCGTGGGGTCGAAGGGAAAAGGCTGAGAACATTGCTGCACCTAATACAAACGGTTCCCGCCGCGGGAACCTTATCCCATTGGTGCCGCCCGACCATGGCCGCCAACCCCTAGCGGCTGGACTCCCGCCCGAGAATCTGTTCTCTTTATGTTCTTTCGAGCGGAGGGTGATTCCATGTACATTGTTTTCGCGGAAGAGCTTGAGTCCGGGCCCCCCAATCCGCGCAATTCCGCGCAGACGTTGGAAGAAGCTTTCGCCCGCATCGCCTGTCACTGCGGGCTCTCCTATCGCTTCGAGCCTGCCGGTGAATATGGCTGGTGCCTGTTCCTGACGGATGTGGAACGTCCGGAGCGGAGTCCGGCTCCGATCCGGTCCCGGTACAAGCGGCCGCAAGATGCCCACCACGATCTGATGAGCCAGGCGGTGGACGGCCGCATCCGGGGCCATGTCGCGATACCGCACGACGCCTTTGCGAAATTGCTGATCATGAAGACCGGGCAAGGCGTGCGCGCCCATGTTGCCTAGACTTTTGCCGATGCACCATGTGGCCGGGCCCACATGCGCGCTGCCAGAAAGGATGCCGGATGAACACGCCGCGTAGAGAGATAGCGAGGTTGAATTATGTCGAATTCTCCGTCCCGGTCACCGGAAAGACCAAGGCGTTCTACCAGGATGCTTTCGGCTGGGTTCTGGTCGATTTCGGCCCGACCTATGCTGCCACCGTGACGGGGGACACCGACATCGGGCTCCAGGCCGACAATCCCGGCGGACCCAAGCCTCCCTTGCCCGTCATCCAGGTCGGCGATCTGGAAGCCTTCCTGGAGCGCACCCTGGCGGCAGGAGCGGTTCTTGTAAGGCCGATCTTCTCATTCCCAGGAGGCCGGCGCTTTCATGTGCGTGATCCCGCCGGCAATGAGATCGCGGTGACGCAACCCGACGCTGAAGGGCAGGCCAGCTGAAGCAGTCGTCTGCGGCGATACATCGTTGCGCCGGCAACCTGTCCGGCCGGGAATTCCCGCGCCTCAAACATCACTGACAATTGGTCACCACCGGGCCGTTCGCGGATTGCTTCCGCCGCCGCCGAAGATCATGCTTCGACCGTAGTCGGGAGGGGCTTATGCGAACCGCATCTGGCACCTGGGATTTGGGCTCGCGCTGCCTCGGTGCTGCGCGCCGCGCCGCGATGACCGGCAAATATTCGCGTGGCATCACAAACAATCAGACGGTTCAGCAAGGGAGACGTTCCATCAAACTGTAGGGAGGAAAAGAATGAACAAGGTATCTGCCGCGGCACGAGGCTGTGCCATTCTTGTGGCAATCGCATCGGGCTTTGTCTCTGCACCGTTGATTGCGCCCTTGCTTCTCATCCTGGGCGGCATTGCGGCAATCGGAAACGATGCGGAGAGAAACTCCAAAAACATCCTGATGGCGATTGTTCTCATTCTTGGCGCTCAAACGCTCGACACCATCCCGTATGTGGGCTCGTTTCTGGCGACGATCTTCGGGTCCCTGGGCGTGGCGTTTGTCGGCGCTTCCATCGTCGCCATCACCATCACGCTTGGCTACCGCCTTGAACGGGACTGGCTGAAATAGCCGCTCTGTAGACGCCGCTCACCTCGCAAGGGGAGCGTAAGTCTGCTGGCTGGACTGCGCTCCCGGTCCGCGATCGGGCGCGCGTGGAACTTCGGGCTGGCGTCGCAGAGCCCTTCCGGCGTGAAGGCGGGGGACTACAGAAGAACCGGCAGAATGTCGGTCGGCGTGATGAGATTGCTGGGATATTGGGTTTTGGGAACAGCCGCGCTCACGCCCGGATTGGGAGAAACGCAGCCGGCGAGCGGAAAGATCAGCGCAACCACAAGACTGGCGCTCAAAATCAGACGCATGACGGGCCCCCGCAAGACAAGCGGGCCTATCATGCGGGCGGCTCGTTAAGCCCAGGTAAACCAAGCTGGCCGTAGCGACGGTTCTCCGACGAGGAAGGCCGCGGTCTTTCGTTTCGGCCGGCGGCAGGCTTAAATCGCTCTGTTCAAATGGAAAAATGATGCGAAAGCCTGCTTTGATCGTCGCGATACTCGCCTTCACCGAACTCGCGCTCGCCGGCATAATCTGGCTGGAATGGGCCGTGAACTGGCACTAGCGGCCCCGGCTCGGCGGCCCCTATCTGGCCTGCGGCGATGCCGCAATGCCATCCGGCACCAGGTCGAGACTGACCACCACATCATACGAAGCGTCATAGTAGGTGACGGATTCCGAATTGGGGTCATCGGCCGCGCCGCTGTGATGCGCGCGGTTGCCGAAAAAAATGCCATGCGCGCTGCCACGGATCGGGAAGACGGCTTGCTTGTAACCGGCCTTGTTGCAGCGGATGACGATGTCGTACCAGGTCTTCCCGACGGTCGCGAAGCCCGGCGTCCCTCCGATGCGGCCAACTTCCTTTCCGCGCCGGTTCAACGCACAATCGGCGCCTCCCGGATGGGTGACAACCTTGATTTGCTCCTTCACGGCCTCGGCCTTGCCGGCGCAGCCGGCCAGAACCGATGCGGCCAAAGTCGCCATGATCCTGGTTTTCATCGGACGGTTCTTCAACCTGTGAGCCTGATGCGAGAATGAGCGGGACGACAAAACAATGTGGCAGTTGCTCGCTCTGCTGCAAGACCATGGTGATCCCGGAGCTGAAAAAAACCAAGGACAGCTGGTGCCCGAACTTCGTCCGCGGGCAGGGCTGCGCCATCTATGCGGAGCGTCCCAGGTCTTGCCGCGATTTCACCTGTTACTGGCTGCTCGATCCGGCAATGGGACCGGAATGGAAGCCCGACAAGTGCAAGATGGTGCTGGATGCGCGTACCGACTGGCTGGTGGTGCATGTCGATCCAGCCGCCAGCCGGCCCTGGCAAGGTGAGCCCTATTTTTCCTATCTCACCGAGATGGCGGCGCGGAATATCGCACGCGGTGCCAGCGTGCTGGTGATGGAGCGGGGCCGCACTATCATCATTCTGCCGGACCGCGGCGTGGATCTGGGCGTGGTGGCGCCTGAGGATCGCATTGTCGTGAACAAGGTGATGACCAGCACCGGACCAACATGGCATGCGCGCGTGATCGCGGCGGGGCATTAGCCAGACAGCTTCAGCAGGGCCAATCCGCTCACGATCAGGACCGCGGCGGCGATCCGGATCGCCCCGGCCGGTTCGTCCAGCACCAGCACGCCCACCAGGAATGCGCCCACGGCCCCGATGCCGGTCCAGATCGTATAGGCGGTTCCCAGCGGCAGGGACTTCATCGCGCGTGCAAGCAGCGCCAGGCTTGCGATCATGGCCAAGACGGTGAGAGCGGCGAACCCGGGCCGTGCGAGGCCCTGCGATTGCTTCATCGCAAAAGCCCATACCACTTCCAGCACGCCGGCGATTGCCAGATAGATCCAAGCCACGACAGCCTCCGTCAGATGACTGCCGAGCCGTCCCGGACATCTGCCTTGAAACAGGGGAGGGCGTGGCCTCGCAAGGCGGGAGTTAGGCTTGCTGCGTCAGAGAATCAAGAGGTCAAAGCGCTCTTGCCTTGCCCTCAAGGCGCTGGCGCGAGTTCGGCAAGGATCTACTTGGAAGCCGGATTCACCACCACCGTCTGATAGGCGATCTTGCCGCCGCGGGTGACGAAGACATCATAGCCCGACACTTCCTTGGATGTGCCCTTGAATTGCACCCAGTGCATGATGGTCGTATCCGCGCCCACACTCTGGTAGCGGGTCTGCATGGTCTTGTTACCCGGCACATGGTCCTTGTCGGTGAGGACCGAGAACAGCTTGCGAGTCTCGGGTCCCACGAAAACGCCGTCAGGCGTGACCAGGCCGGCGGGCGCCACCACCACGGCATCGGGCGCGTAATCGGACATGACCGCCTCCAGATTGCCTGACTTCATGTTGGCGACATGATGGTCCAGCACCTTGGTGTCGGCGCCTGCGAAGGCCGGCGTGGCAGCGATGAGGGCGGGCAGGATGACGGCGGGCGCGATCTTCGGCATGGCAAAACCCCTTCTTTGGGTGCTGGTTCTGCCGAAAGGCTAGTCGAGCCGGCGCACTGTCTCAATGGGGCAATCCGGAAGATCCATGTCGCTTTCCATGACCACGCCAGAGCTGCGGAAGATCACCACCGGCCGGGCGGCCCCGGCGATGGCCAGTTGCAGCAGCGGCGCCGCCCGCACACCCTGCTGGCCGCCGTTGCGCAGGGCGGCCCGCATGGATCTCAACCACACCAGGTCGGAATGCTCGCGCCGGCCGGCCCCCAGCCGGTCGGCTATCTGGTTGAAGTGGTCGGCATAGCGCGCCAGCGAGAAGGGCAGGCGCTGGGCCGCCAGCCGCACCAGCTCGCTGGCGCCCAGCGCACTGGTCGGCACGGTCTGAGTCAGTTCACGGTGCAGGCCCTTGATCGAGCACAGGAGCGAATTCACGGTCTCGCCATTTTCCTGGCACCGGTCCAGCTCATAACTGCGCACGGCGGTATGCAACGTCCGCTCCGCGGCGCGCAGCTGCTCTGCCAGAAGCACGACGGGATCCATCTCCACGAGAATCTCCCCCTAGTAACGCGAGACAAGGGGACGATAGGGTGATGGGGCAGTGTCGCAATCCGTAAACCATCCGAAAGCAAAGTTACGCACATCGAATAGCGAAAATTTGAATCGATTTTCGCGAAATGATTCCGGATTTATCCGCGCCAGGGCAGGGGAAATGCGACATGCTATGGTTAGTGACGTATTAACGATAAGCCTGTGCATGACGCATGGCGCACGCGAAATATGACGCGGTCGCGCAAAAGTGGGCACCGACTTAGGGCCTTTTGGGGGGAAGAAGAAAAGTGATTCGGCAAACGCGCACAGGCACTTCCATGGACAGACGCTGGAGCATGCTGCTGCCGGTGATCTTCATCAGCTACAGCCTGTCCTATCTCGATCGCGCCAATTTCAGCTTTGGCGCGGCTGCCGGGATGGCGAAGGACCTGGGGATCACCGCGGCGCAGAACTCGCTGCTGGGTTCCCTGTTCTTCCTGGGTTACTTCCTGTTCCAGATTCCAGGCGCGGCCTATGCCCAGAAATACAGCGCCAAGCGGCTGATCTTTTTCGGCCTGATCGGCTGGGGCCTTCTGGCCAGCGCCACCGGCCTGATCAACGACATCAATCTCCTTTATCTGGACCGCTTTCTTTTGGGCGTGGTGGAGAGCGCGGTGTTGCCCGCCATGCTGATCCTGCAGGCGCGCTGGTACACCAGAAGGGAGCGGGCCCGTGCCAACGCCTTTCTGGTGCTGGGCAACCCCGTCACCATGCTGTGGATGTCGCTCCTGTCAGGCTATCTGGCGGCGCAGCTGGGCTGGCGCATGATGTTCGTGATCGAGGGCCTGCCGCCGGTGGTCTGGGCCTTCGTCTGGTGGAAGCTGGTGGCCGACTGGCCGCATGAAGCAGCCTGGTTCAGCCGCGCCGCGCAGGAAAAACTGGAAGCGGAGCTGGCCGAGGAGCAGCGCGGAATCGCGCCGGTGCGCAACTATCGCGCGGCCTTTGCCAGCCCGCGCGTGATCGCGCTATGCGCCCAATATTTCCTCTGGAGCATCGGCGTCTATGGCTTCGTGATCTGGCTGCCTTCCATCCTCAAGAGTCCGGAAGTCAGCATGACGGAGGTCGGTTTTCTGGCGGCGGTGCCGTACCTGGCGGCCGTGATCGCGGAGGTTTCCATTTCCGTCTGGTCGGATCTGGCCGGCAAACGCATGAGCCTGGTATGGCCGTGCCTGGCACTGGCAGCGGTCGCCTTTTACGGCTCCTACCTGCTTGGCGGCACGCATTTCTGGGCCAGCTTCGCGTTGCTCACCCTTGCCGGCGCGATGATGTATGGCCCCTACGGCCCCTTCTTCGCCTCATTGGCCGAAATGCTGCCCGCCAATGTCGTGGGCGGCGCCATCGCCCTGATCAACAGCATGGGGGCGCTTGGGTCTTTTGTCGGCGCCTATGGGGTGGGACGGCTGAATGACATCACCGGTTCGCCCGGCATGTCCTATCTGATGATGGCGGCAGCCCTCATCGTCTCTGCCGCCATCACGTTTTTCCTGCGCAAGCCAGCTACTTCTTGACCTCTGCCGAGGTGCTCTCCAGCGGGCAATCCATGAAGATGGCGACCGTGCCGTCGCCGGTTTCCGGCTTGGCGCCGTCATAATGCACGCCCTTGACCAGATCGGTCAGAACCGAGCCCTTGGGATAGGGCACGGTGTTGTTGTCCGGGTCATAGACATTGCTGGTGGAGACCCACCAGGTGCCGTCGATCACCACCGCATAGCGGGCATGGCTGTGATAATGCGGATGGCTGAAATGGCCGGGATGCCACTTGATCAGTTCCAGACAGAGCCCCGGCTTGGCCGGATCGCCGATCGGCCAGGCGGTGTCGCTGGCCTCGCCCTTCTTCCACTGGATCTGATCCGGGGTGAGGCCGATGGCATGGCTGGGATCAAGGCTGGCGGCAAAGGCGGGCGCACAGGCGCCGGCGACGACGGATGCGATAAGCAGTTGCTTGAGCATGAAAGCCTCCCCTGTTGGTTTGGCGGAACGATAACCGGGTCCACCAGCCCTTTCCATCTTGCGGCTGCGTAAGGACCTATTTCAGCTCCATCATCACCGCATTCTGACGATCGCTCATCACCTGTTCGTAATGGGAACGATTGGCCAGATTGAAGCGGATCTCGCCGGCTTTGTAATTGTTGATCACTTCCTTGCCGTCCGGCGATACACCCTTCAGCGGGCCGTTGCCGCCATAGACCACCAGCACATTCTTGTCGTGGAAATGCATCGGCGTGGGCTTGCCGGTCTGCCAGGCGTAGTTCCAGACAATGACGCGGCTATTCTCGAACACTTTCTTCGATCCGGGCCGGGGAAAGGCCAGCGGCAGACCGCTGGTGTTGGCAACGGTGCCCGAGGGGACATCCTTCAGGTCCACCACCACCTCATGCACCGGGGCGTCCAGGGCGGTATCGGTGAGCGTGCCGCCATGCCCGAACGTGGCGCTGCCGGGCGCATGCGTGGCGGTCTTCTCTTTGTTTTGCCCATTGCTCTGGACGCGGCCGCCGGAAATGTAGAGCACCACATAATCGCCGGGATGGGTCAGGGCGGGCCCCGGCGTGCCGGGGACCAGCCGGACGTCATGTACGCTCACCCATGTGTTGTCGATCACGGGTGCCGGCGTGTCAGCCTGGGCAGCAAGCGCGAGGGCAGGCACGGCCAGCACCGCAAGGGCGATGCGGGGTGGGATCTTGTTCATGGGGCATTTCCTTCGGGTCTCATGAAACTCTAGCAGAAACAGGATGTTGGGCCAGGGGCCGGGCCGCTTGTTTGGACTGCCCACCCCCTGTAGGTTCGCCCCGATTTTTCGAGAAGTCCCGCCCATGCCGCTGCTGCGGTTCATTCCTGAGACCACCAATGTCGATTTCGTCAAATACCGCTGGTGGGCCTTCACCATTGACGGCTT
>CAYQZM010000265.1:0-2904 GCA_964421935.1 uncultured Rhizobium sp.
CTGCGCGAGGCGCGGCTCGCGGCTACCACCGCACAAGGCTTTTTCCAGGCCAGCTTTGCCGCCTTCTTCGCTTTTGTCGCTGAGAACCGCGAGGGCAAGGTCCAGGCCGCACCCGATCCATTCCGCATGGATTCGCCGGAAGTTCTGGCCGGTTTCGCCGAGCTCAAGGAAGACATCACGGCGGCCATGGCGCGCGGCCTCATCCCTGAGGCCGACAGCGGCTCGCTGGCGGCGGCCGTGGTGGGCGTAGCTTTTGAACTGGGCGGCCGGATCAAGGCCGGTGCGGATGTCGATCAGATGACCCGCTTCGCCACCGATCTGTTCCTGGGCGGCGTGCCGGCATTGGTCAGAAGCTGAAACGCAGGCTTCAGATCGCAACCGTCTCGTGGAATCGCGTGAGATCCACCAGCCGCGCGCCGTTCGGCGTCACGGAAATCACGTCCACGAAGCGCCGGTTCCAGATCATCTCGTCCGCCCAATAGGCGTGGCGTGCGTAGATGCGGTCGACCACGATCTCGTCCAACCCATTCAGCACCACCACGACCTCCATGTCGCGATCGATCATGTCGGCTTGGGTCAGGCCATAAAGCGGGCTGGTCTGGTCGATCGGATGCATCACTGTCCAGGACAGCGCGAACAGCGCCGTGCTGGAGCGCAACAGCTTCAGTTCCTGGAAACGGCGCATGGTCACCCCTTCGACGGTGGTGTGTTGACGCGCCAGGGTGACCACGATGCTGGCGTCCAGGATGGCTTCGCCGCGCTGGTTGGCGACGCGGAACATCAAGGTCGGCACCCCGTCGAACGGCGCCACCACCGCGACATTGGAGAAGACCACGCGGGCGAAGGGACGCGAGAAGCGGGCGAAGATGATGCCGGTGAAGAGGGCGATGGTCAGGATGCCGCTGAAGCTCTCCACCGTCACCAGCAGGTTGGTGTAAAGCGTTTTGGGTGCCATCACGCCATAGCCCAGGGTCCCCAGGGTCTGGACGCTGAAAAAGAAGGCATCGGCGAAGCTGCCCGGCCGGGCATTGGCGATGCCACCCCGGTCAAGCAGGTACAGGAAGGCGAAAGCCAGATTGACGACGATGAAAGCGGCCGCCAGTTCCACAAAGAACCATGGCCAGGAAACGGTCAGCAGCTGGTGATAGAAGTCCATGAAGCGGCCATTGTCCTGACCCTTCACGATGGCCATGCGCTGGCCGCGCGGAAGCCGGGCCAGGCTCTTTACCCGTGGCGAGAGCTTGCGCATGGGCGAGGGGGCGGACGGCTCACTCACGGTCCGGCCGCTCTCAGATATTCGGCCCAGATGCGATCCTTTTGCGCGCCCAGCTTGTACAGATAGGCCCAGCTATAGAGCCCGCTGTCATGGCCGTCGTCGAAGCCGATGCGCACGGCATAGTTGCCCACCGGTTCCAGGCCGTTGATCTTCACATCCTGCTTGCCCGTGACGATGGTCTTGGGCCCCGCGCCATGACCACGCACTTCGGCGCTGGGCGATTCCACCCTTAGGTATTCGGCGGCAAGTTCGAAGCGCTCGCCACTGTCAAAAGCGACCGTCAGCACGTTATGCGCCGGATTGAGGCGCAGTTCCGTCGGCCAGGGCTCAGCGGGCATCGCGCTCTTCGTCCGAAAGCTTGCGCGCCTCGTCGGGCAGCATCACCGGAACTCCGCCGCGTATGGGATAGGCAAGGCCCGCCGCCCGGGAGATCAGTTCCTGCCGCTCCCGGTCATAGTGCAGCCGGGTCTTGGTCAGAGGACAGACCAGGATTTCGAGCAATTTGGGGTCGGTTTCCATGGGAGGAACTTAAGTCTTGGCGCTCGACTTGTCGAAGTGTGCCGGCTTGTCCAAGCGTGAAAGTCAGTTGACCGTGGTAGGCCCCGTGCCGCCGCCCATTTCCAGCAGCGCCAGCAGGGTGGTGGCGCGGTCCTGGAAGCTCTGGGCCTCCAGCAGCGCCTGCTTCTCGGCCGGATCGAAGGGGCACATCATGGCCAGCGCATTGACCAGTGCCTCGGCGGGGGCGGTCATCACGCTTTTCCAGTCCGCCTGCATGTCGCGGGTGGTGAGATAGGATTTGAGCGCCGCCAGCAGGCGTTCGCGCGGCACCTCTTCATCGGGCGGCTGGGCCAGATCGCCGGCGAATGGAGCGAAATCGCAGAAGCCGGCCCGCCAGGCGGCTTGGCTTTCCATCTCGCCGGTGAGGCGGAAGCGGCAAAGGCCCTGCAAGGTGATCAGGTAGCGATTGTCCTCGGTCTCGCGGAAGCCCACCAGCTTGCCGGCGCAGCCCACGGCCGAGAGCCGGGGCTTGATCACCGTTTCCTCATTCTCGACTGGCTGGATCATGCCGATCAGCCGGTCGCCCTGCAGGGCATAGTCCACCATCTCCAGATAGCGGGGCTCGAAGACGTTGAGCGGAAGCTGCCCGCGCGGCAGCAGCATGGCGCCCGTCAGGGGAAATAGCGGCAGCGAGTGCGGCAGGTCGGAAAAGGCGTGGTAGTAGCGCGGCATCAGGAGAACAGGATACCGGACAGTTTGCGCCGCGCCTCCAGGGTGCGGGGATCGGCGGGGCCCATGGCCTCGAACAAGGTTACGAGCTGCTTTCGGCCTGCTTCCTCGTTCCATTTGCGGTCCCGCCGCACCAGTTCCAGCAGCTCGGCAATGGCGCCGTCGCGGTCGCCGCCGGCATCCAGCGCCAGCGCCAGGTCATAGCGGGTCTGGTGATCCTTCGGGTCGGCATCCAGCTTGGCGCGCAACGCGGCCAGCTTGCCGGTTTCCGGCGGCGGCGTGGATTTGAGCGTCAGCTCCGCCTCCACGGCCCGGATGGCTTCGTCCTGCTCCCCGCCCGGCCGCACCATCTGCAGGGTGGCACGCGCCCGATCCAGATCGCCACTCTTGAGATAGGCACG
>CAYQZM010000266.1:0-8138 GCA_964421935.1 uncultured Rhizobium sp.
CGATGTGGCAGCCGCCGGCCTATTCGCCGCTCACCAATTTTTTCTACACGATGGCGATAAATGAGCCACACATCTACAAGGTGAAGCCCTCGAAACCTTGGGTGCCGGGAACTCCGGAAGTGGGTCAGCAATTCGGCAACGCCGTTCCCACCGAGGCGGAACGCAAGGCCCTCCAATCCCAGATGATTCCGAATTCTGGCAATTTGTCAGCGATTGACGTCAACACCGGTAAGATCGCCTGGCAATATCCCAGTGATCACTTGATGTTCGGCGGTGTTCTTGTCACCGCCAGCAACCTGGTTTTTACCGGCGAGGTAAACGGCAACGTCATGGCTTTCGATGCAAAAACCGGGGAGAAGATCTGGTCCTATCACATGGGCATCGGCGTCTGCACACCGCCCATCACCTACCGGGTTAAGGGCGTGCAATATCTGGCGGTTGGGGCGACCGGCTGCCACAGCCAGGAAACGCAAATGAAGAGTGAGGGGCGTCCCGTCTTCGGTGACACCATTGCGATATTCGCCGTTCCAAGTTAGCCTTTTAATTGGGGAATTTATCGATAATTCGAACCATCTCATCCGGGCCTGCTCACACATAAAACAGGGCTCGTAAAACCTAGGGGGACTACCATGTTTTTTGACTCCACCACCGGTGGCCGTCGCCGCTTGGCGCTTTCCAGCAGCACCGCCGTTCTGGCCATCATGATCGCGGGCCCTGCTTTCGCGCAGGCGCAAACGACGGAAGGGGTGGAGTCGGTCACCGTTTCTTCTTCGCGTATCATGGTTTCCGGCTTCGACGCCCCGACACCGACCACGGTGATCAGCGCCGACGAGTTGGAGAAGCAGGCCAACGCCAACGTCTTCACCACCATCACCCAGCTGCCTTCGCTGATGGGTTCGACCGGCACCACCGTGGGCAATGGCGGTTCGTCCAACGGCGTCAACGGCCTTTCCACCTTCAACCTGCGCGGCCTCGGCACCCAGCGCAATCTGATCATGATCGACGGCGAGCGGATTATCCCGACGAACATCACCGGCGTGGTGGACGTCAGCCAGATGCCGCAGATGCTGATCCAGCGGGTGGACGTGGTGACCGGCGGCGCCTCCGCCTCCTGGGGTTCGGATGCGGTCTCCGGCGTCGTCAACTTCATTTTGGACAAGAAGTTCGAAGGCTTCAAACTCAACCTCAATGGCGGCATTTCCAACTATGCCGACGATCCGAAGGCGCAGGTCCAGTTCGCCGCCGGCACCAGCTTCATGGGTGGCCGCGCCCATTTCGAGATGTCTGGTGAGTTCACCAGCGAGGCGGGCATCAACAGCCTGCAGGGCGCGCGCAAATGGTGGCAGTTCCCGCAGCAGCTGCAGATGTTCAGCACGGCGCAGTGTCAGCCCAACGGCTGCCCGGGTGGCTCGCCGCAATGGATCAACGGTCTCAACGGCGCCAATGTGCTGTGGGCTTATGGCGGCCTGATCACCCGCGGCCCGCTGCAGGGCACGCAGTTCGGCGCCAATGGCCAGCCGTCCCCGTTCAATTATGGCTTTGGTTATAATGGCCAGCCGGCATTGCCGGCCAAACTGGCGGGTTCTTCGGCGACGGTCACGGCCAGTGGCGGTCCCGCCTGTTCGTCCGGTGGCTATTGCCTTGGCGGCGATCTGGCCGGCGCCCAGGGCCCTTACAACTCGATCGTGGCGCGTCTGGTGCGCGGCAACGCCTATGCCCGCCTGTCTTATGACCTGACGCCGGAGATCTCACTCTATGCTTCGGCCATCTACAGCGAAGTCGTGACTTGGGACAAACCCACGCAGTCCTTCTTCAAGTCGGACAATCTGCAGATCGGGTGCGACAACCCCTTCCTGCCGAGCTCGATCGCCCAGGCCTGTCTGGCCAACAACGGCCAGACCGCGGCCTATAACAGCCAGTTCACCAGCATTCCGCAGCCGGCGGGCGGCATCGCCGGCAATCTGAGCAACGCGTATGCGCCCTCGGCAGCAAACCTCGCCAATGGTCCGGCGGGCGCGCCGGTCAGCAACGGCTTCGTCAATGGCTTCACCGCCGGCGCGATGCAGTATGGCGCCCAGAACTCGGTGCTGCAGAATGTGGAGAACTACAACAACCGCACCACCCGCCGATATGTGCTGGGCGCGGAGGGCGCGTTCGGCCTGTTCGACACCGACTGGACCTTCAAGAGCTACTTCCAGCACGGCGAGGTGGATTTCCACAACACGTTGGAAAACATCCTGATCACGCCCTATTACGATGCGGCGATCGATGCGGTGCAGGTGACGGCCAACAACCAGGCCAGCTTCCCCGGCGTTCCGATCGGCAGCGTGATCTGCCGCTCGGTGGCCGCCCGTTCGGTGGGCTGCGTGCCGCTGAACATCATCGGCACCAACGGCGCTTCGCCGGCGGCGCGCAGCTTCGTGCAAGGGCTCAACGCCGACGGCAGCTCGACCGGTGCCAATGGCCGCGATCCCTGGCAGATCGTTCGCACGCGCCAGGAGGTGTTCGACTATGGCATGTCCGGCACGCCGTTCGAGGACTGGGCCGGCCCGGTTTCGGTGGCCACCGGCTTCCAGTTCCGTGAGGAAGCCTTGCAGGGCAACAGCGATTGCGCGTCTCGCGGCAATTGCGCCAACGAAACTTTTGGCGGCGTGACCTATGGTCCGGCCGGCAATCCGCTGCTCAACCCCGGAAGCACCATCAACGGCCAGGCCTTCCCGCCGGCCGCGCCCAACTGGTATGCCGGCAACTTCCAGCCCGCCCGCGGTTACTTCCATGAATGGGAAGTATTCATGGAGACGGGCGTACCGCTGCTCAACGATACGACCTGGGGCAAGCTCGATGTCAACCTGGCGGGCCGCTACACCCACTACACCACGTCCGGTGATGTCGAGACCTGGAAGGTCGGTCTGGTGTGGGATACACCACTGGACGGTGTGCGCATCACGGCCCTGCAGTCCCGCGACGTGCGCGCGCCCAACCTGGCGGAACTGTTCGCCGGCGCCCGCGTCAACAACGGCTCGGTCACTGATCCGTTCACCTGCTGCACCGGCTC
This sequence comes from uncultured Rhizobium sp., assembly GCA_964421935.1. Taxonomy (GTDB): domain Bacteria; phylum Pseudomonadota; class Alphaproteobacteria; order Micropepsales; family Micropepsaceae; genus Rhizomicrobium. Next base: position 3,056 of record CAYQZM010000266.1, read on the forward strand.
ACCGCCGCTGACTGCGAACAAGACAATCAGTCCGCTGCCCAATCCGATTACCGCCAATCCCTTCCTGAAGCCGGAAAAGGGTCAGACCACGGACGCAAGCCTGGTGTGGTCGCCATCCTATCTGCCCGGCCTGAACATGTCGGCTACCTACTGGCGGATCGGGGTGAAGCAGATCATCGCCCAGTTGGGCCAGGGTGATCAGATCAACCTGTGCTTCAACGGCAACGCCTTCCAGTGCTCCTTCATCCAGACCAACGGCCAGCCCTGGGCGGTCGGCGGCGTGATCGACCAGAACCTGATCCACACCAGCCCGACCTTGCAGACGACGCCGCAAGTCAATCTGGCGCTGCAGACCATCGAGGGTATGGATTATGAAGCCAGCTATCATTTTGCCACGGACGACCTGATCGACTGGGGCCTGGGCGGTGACGTCACCATCCGCATGCTGGCCACCAATGTGATGAAGAACGTCACCAACGCGGGCTTCATCGGTGCCGTCACCACCGAAAATGCCGGCAGCAACGGTGGTAACACGCCGCACTGGAAGATCTTCTTCACCCAGGGCTATGACACCGACAACTGGGGCTTCTTCGTCAACGAGCGCTGGTTCAGCGAAGGCGTGATCAGCCGCAACTGGTTCGCCTGCGCTGCGGCCTGCCCGGCGCCGGTGGATTCCAATCATCCGACCGTCAGCAGTAACTACATGCCCGGCGAGCTCTATTTTGATGTCGGCGGTCACTATGACCTGTCGCAGCACTCCTCGCTCTATTTCAAGATCGACAATCTCACCAACCAGAACCCGGGCAATGCCAATCCGTTCACACCGCTCAACCAGAGCTCGAATACCAATCCGAGCCTGTATGATGTGATCGGGCGCTACTACACCATCGGCTACCGCATCACGGACTGAGCTGAGCTAGCATGCTAGTCTGTGGCGGCTGTCCTTTGCGGGCGGCCGCCACTTTTGTTTGAGGAGCGACGATCCCGTGTCAGCCGAGGCTTCCCTGCGCAGCAGCGCGCCGCAAGCCGCCAGTGCCATAAAGCTGCATTACGAGAGGGCAGGCAGTGGGGCGCCGCTTCTGCTCGTTCCCGGTGCGCTGGGCACGGGCCTCAGCGATTTTCCCCATCAGATCGGCTGGTTCGCGGAACGCGGATTCGACGTCATTGCGCCCGACCCACGCGGCTATGGCCGCTCCCGTCCGCCGGAGCGCGATTTTCCGCTGAACTTCTATCACCGCGATGCCGCTGATATGTTCGCGTTGATGGACAGCCTGGGCCATCAGCGCTTTTCCGTGATCGGCTGGAGCGATGGCGCCAATGTCGGCGCCATCATGGCGGCGCTGAGGCCGGCGCGGGTGGAAAGGCTGGTGATGTTCGGTGGCCAGTCTTTCCTCACCCCCGAAGACATCGCTACCTTCAACAGCATCCGCCGGATTGCCGACTGGGCACCGAAACCCGCCGCCGCCATGCGCAAGATCTATGGCGCGCAGCTCGATGAGCTGTGGGATCGCTATGTCGCCGGCCAGGAGGCGCTGTTCGAGGCGGGCGGTGATCTCTACGGCCTTCTTCTCGGCAGGGTGCGCTGTCCCGTGCTGGTGCTGCATGGCGCCAAGGATCCGCTGGTGCCGGTCTTCCAGGCCGAAGCGATCGCGCGCGGCATCGCCGGATCCCAGCTCAGGGTTTTCCCAGCCGGCCGGCACAATATCCATATGCGGCAGGCGGAAGAATTCAATCTGCTGGCCTTTGCCTTCCTTACGGAAAGCCGGCTGAACTAGGGCCGCGAGGCCGGTTTTGCGCCATCGGGCCGGACGCTTTATCATCCTCAAAAACAGGGCTTATCCCGCGTGGCTGACCGCATTCTTCCCGTCTTTCCGACCGCCATCATGCAGCGCCGCCTGGAGGGGATGGACGAAGCCAACCGCCAGCTTGCCGCTTTCATCGCCGGCATCGAGGCCAGCGAGCCCAATGCCACGGCCGGCACCACGACCGAAGGCGGCTTTCAGACCAAGGAAGACCTGTTTCAGCGCGACAATCCCGGCATCGAGGCGCTCAAGCCGCATATCTTCAGCGCCATGCAGGACTATGCGGGCATGCTGATCCGCCAGGAGATGACGCGCCCGCCGGCCAAGGTAGACTTCATCCTCTGGGGCTGGGCGGTGACCTATCGCGCCGGCAACACGCAAGGCCTGCATGTGCATCCATCGGCCCATATCAGCGGCGTCTATTATGTGACGGCGCCGCCCGCCACCCTGGAGCCCGGCGATGCCGGCAAGATTTCCTTTTATGATCCGCGGCCGCGCGCCACCATGAATCAGCTACCCCATCAGGCCACACGCCATCGCATCGCGCCGGTGCCGGGCGACATGTATCTGTTTCCCTCCTGGCTGGAACATTCGGTCTCCGCCTTCCAGGGTCCGGGTGAACGCATCTGCATCGCGTTCAACGGCAAGCTGATTCTCGAATAAAGTGGGTAACGCCGACAAGGTCGCGCGGCTGCGCCGGGTTGCGGAGGAAGCCGCTGCCGTCGGCCGGTGGCGCGAGGCCGAAGAAGCCTATCGGCGTATTCTTGATCTTCATCGCAACGATCGCGATGCGCGTCATATGCTGGCGGTGACGCAGCTCCGGCAAGGCCGGGCGCAGGAAGCCATTACCACGCTCGGGGCGCTGTGCGCGGAGTCACCGGGTGATGCCGATATCCGCGCCCATCATGGCCTGGCGCAGCAGGGACTGGGCCGGCCCGAAGCGGCGCTGGCCGATTTCGACCAAGCCCTGGCGCTCAATCCTGCGGCGGCGCTGGCGCTGCTCTACAAGGGTGACCTGTTGCTGGAACTGGGCCGGGCAGGGGACGCCATGGGAAGTTACGATCGCCTGGTCCGGATCGCGCCAGGTTTCGATGATGGCTGGTTCCGGCGCGGCATGGCGCTTTGGGCACTGGGCCGGTCCGAAGAGTCGCTGACGAGTTACCGCGTCAGTTTTCAATGCAATCCGCGCCGTTTCGGCGCGGCTTTCAATTGCGGCACCGCACTGCTCAAGCTGGAGCGTTATGACGAAGCGCTTGCCGCCTTCGAACAAGCCGGCAGGCTGGTGCCCGACCATCCCTATCTTCTGGGTGCGGAAGCCGCTGCGGTATTGGGCGGCTGCGATCTGGAACATTGGCCGGCCTATCGGCAGCGCCTGGTGGAAGCGGTGCGGCAAGGCACGGCGGTAGTGCCCCCCCTGACGTTCATGCCTTTCTGCGATGACGAAGCCTTGCGCCGGAAATGCAGCGCCGCTTTTCTCAGCGACCGGGTGCCGCAAAAAGCCGATCCGCTATGGACCGGCGAACGCTACGATCATCAGCCGCTGCGCATCGCCTATTTGTCGGCGGACTTCCACCAGCACGCCACGGCCGAACTGATTGCCGGGCTGATCGAACGGCACGACCGTTCGCGATTTCACGTCACGGCCGTCTCCTTCAGCCGGGAAGATGACAGCGAAATTCGGACGCGCCTGATGCAGTCGTTCGACGATCTCCGCGATGTGCGTGGCATGAACGATCGGGAGGTGGCGGAATGGCTTCGCGCGAACCAGTTCGACATCGCAGTCGATCTGAAGGGCCATACCGAGGGCGCCAGGCCCGGCATTCTGGCGCACAGGCCCTGTCCGGTGCAGGTGAGCTGGCTGGGCTATCCCGGCACCACCGCGGCGGATTGGCTGGATTATATCATTGCCGATGCGGTGGTTCTGCCTCTCGATCGTCAGCCCTGGTACAGCGAGAAGATCGTGCATCTTCCCTCCTGCTATCAGTGCAACGATCACCGTCGCATCGCCGATATGACCCCGGACCGTGCGGCAGAGGGGCTTCCGCTGGAAGGCTTTGTCTTCTGCTGCTTCAATGCCGCCTGGAAGATCACGCCCGCGGTTTTCGACGTCTGGATGCGCCTTCTTGCGGCTGTCAAAGGCAGTGTGTTGTGGCTGCTCGATGACAATGCCACCGCGCGCCGCAATCTGCGGCGGGCGGCGGCCAGGCGTGGTGTCGATCCCGACCGCCTGATCTTCGCACCGCGTACCCAGCCTGCAATGCATCTGGCACGGCACCGGCTTGCCGATCTTTTCCTCGATACCGCGCCTTACAATGCGCACACCACCGCCAGCGACGCGTTGTGGGCCGGTTTGCCGCTGGTGACCTGCACGGGCAGCGCCTTCGACGGGCGGGTTGCCACCAGCCTGTTGCACACAACCGGGCTGGATGAACTGGCCGCGGAAACACTGGCGGACTATGAAGCCCTGGCCTTGACCTTGGCCGGCGATCCGGAACATCTGGCGGCGCTTCGCGCGAAGCTGGCCGGGAAGATTCCATCCGCGCCGCTGTTCGACATCACCGGTTTCTGCGCGGATATCGAAAATCTCTATCATCGCATGGTTGATCGTGCGCGGGCCGGGCAGGCGCAAGAGGGTTTGTCGCCTTGATGCCCTGTCGGCTTGCAGCTTTAATATCGCACGCGGCAGAGACTCGCGAGTTTTTGGGGGAATAATGCGTTTCTGGTGGTTTGCAGCGTTGTTGCTTCTGGTGGCGCTCCCTGCCACGGCGCGGCCGCGCGATGATGCGCTGGCCGGTGCCTTTCGCTGCGCGGTGATCGGTGATGCCCGCCAGTGGCTGGATTGCTATTATGGTGCGGCCCAGCCGGTGCGGGCAGGGCTTGGCCTGGCACCTGCGCTGGCAGCACAGATCAAGCTGGCCGGCGCACCGCCCGGCGGCGGTGCTCCCGCTCTGGTGACGGTGCGTGACGAGGTGATGGCGCGCGCCGCCGGCTGCATGCGTGTGGCGGCCGAACGCGCCTGGCTGGATTGCTATTATGAATCGGCGACACCGATGCGGGCGCAACTGGGCCTTGGCGTTCCCGCGCAAGCAGCCCGGCCCGTCCCGGCACCGCCGGTGCTCGCTTCGTTGCCACCGCCCCGGCCTGCACCAGCCGGTCCTCCGCCCATGCCGCGCAATACCGGTCTCTTCAACGGCATGTTCAACAGCATCAAGCCGATCGTGCGCAATGTGCCCATGCAGTCCTATAGCTTTAACAAGAGCGGCGCCTTCACCGTCACCCTG
>CAYQZM010000267.1:0-8667 GCA_964421935.1 uncultured Rhizobium sp.
CCGCTGCCGCAGGGCCGCTCGTACAATTCCAGCAAGCACTTTACGGGATCGATAAACGCCTGGAAGCTGCCGATATGGAGTACCGCACGGCGAGTCACAAGGCATTGCGTGCGCGTGATTTGCTCGGTCTATTTGATGCCACGAACGGGTATGAGACGAGGTTGGATGACCTTTACAAAGAAACGTCCTCCGTCCGTCAACCCGACTCCAAAGACGCACGTGCAAATGCTTGGGCAAGAGTAGCGCGTGACACCCTGCTGCGAAGAATTGGAATGTTACGCTCGGCAAACCACCAAATGGTCGAAGCGGTGGATAAAGGCGCGCTTGACAGCAGCTTTCTCGGGACTATGGAAAAAGCCCGCGCTTCTGCCGATATAATATACGATAATCAGCGAGCCGCAGTCAGAAGAACCTATGAAGCCCTCGGAATATCCCGAGACGCTATCCCGTCAGTTCCCGGCTCGGTTCGTTAGCGGTGCCGCGCCTACTCTTCTATCGCGAAATGCCTTCTGATCCTGCTGATCCTGTATAGGGACCGCTCATGTGCCGAACGGGAATCTTGAGAAGAGTTCTGCCGCTTTTCAGCACAGCGCTCCTTCTCGCGTCTTGCACCCCGACCATTTCGTCACAGACACTAACGCAAGCCGATTTGCCTTGCAGCACAACCCCGTGGAGAACCTGGATCGATGCCGTCAACTGCTACAGCCGGCACGAGCGCCCCATCTGGAAAAAGCGCGGCCATCGATATTTTGATTTGTTTGAACTCTTCGATAGCCAGCGAAGATTTCTTGCGACCCAAGTTGATGCCGGCACGCTTTCTGAGACCCAGTATCGACGAGAATTTCATGCGGCGATCCAGAATTTTTCCGCCGCGATAAACTCGCGAGACGCTCTCCTTTCCGAGCGATATGCGAAGATTGATGATGATCTAAGCGGGTTGATTTTAGGGGCAGCAGCGGGGCATTATGGTGAGAGCATCTATGCCTCGCCTCCCCTGCCGGCGCGTGCGAACGAAAATCCAGGCTCCTGATAGCCCGTGCCAGCGGACCACACTTCGCCTCTGTGTGGCGTGGCGGCAATTAACTATCCGTCCAATAAGGAATTGCGCCCTGTTACCGGTCTGTTTAACTGACCGGACGAGCAATCCAATGATAGTCATAGAGAAAAACGAACTCGAAAAGATCTGCGTCGAAGCATTGAACCGGGCTTCTCGGGTTCGGGACGTGCGAACCGTGAAGCTGGCGTGGAGGTCAACACGATCGGCAGAATGGACATTGCGCGAGATCGAGCCGCGCCTGGACATTCTCGATATCAAGAGCAGCCTGGCCATAATTCGCGAATTGCAGGCGAAGTACCGAATGGTTTCTGCTTCAGGCTCAAAGAGCGAAAGCGGTATCACCGGACTTTCCGTGCCCTCAAGCGCAGCTCACCTTTCCTCCCTATCTCTCCGGCGTTTAGCCGGCGAACGCGAGAATAGGGACAGGATGAAATTCAGGCGCAGCTCTTCAGCGTCCTAAAAAAATTCCCAGCCTGGTTTCGGTTCGCGCGAATTTGCGCTTCCCCAGTGCGCATGGCTCCAGCACTCCCGCCGAGTGCCGAATAGGGGCCGGCATTTTCGACTTCGAATACGTACTAGCGGATGAAAAACGTCATCGTGCCTCGCCGAACGTCATTGGCGAGGGCATCTTCTCTTGGCAGCGTCGCTATGAATGCCTCCGTGCGCTGCCCTGGGCATTCAAATCGTCCGCGGCGCGGGTGATTTGAATGGTGCGGTCAAGAAAGATACCACTTCCGTAATTTTCAATAGGTTACCTCAAGGTGGGGCGCTTGTAGATACCATTGAATTGTAAGCGCAACTTGGAAGACCGACCTCACCGATCGCCGGAATATAGCAGGGTGCGTTCAGCTAACATCCGGCCCGTCGTGTCGGCAGATCTGGGCCATCAACGTGGAATATAACTGTTGGCGCGTCGTGCGTCCGCTTTTGGCCCAAAACGGACCTTGGGCAAGCGATGCCTTCATCCCACCCACCAGCGCATCATCGCCTCGCGTAAGCAGACCAAGGCCGAAGCAAAGCAGGGGTCGATCGCCGATATCGCCGCAGCGACTGACAAATTCTCACCGGAATTGATCTGGTTGAGGTCCCGAACTCGGCGAGTTTGCCGTGTTCACATGCCGCCCAAATCGAGATAAGTGCACCGATCCGCGTAACACGGTGGCAAGAGAGCCCCGCCCAAACTGCATCGCCCTCGAAAGGTTATGCGATGCGCGCCGTCCTTGCCATACTGATGCTGATGCTGTTGCTGTCCCCGGCCCTCGCGCAAGCGCTGTCCGACGAAGACGCTGCCATCCACAATCAGGCGCTCGCGCTTTTGTACAAGCGGGATTTCGCTGGTTTGAATACCTTGGCTCAGGATTATCGCGTCACGGACGCGAAGACTGCCGCAGGCGTTCCTAAGCTGGCGCTATTCTATACTGCGTTCGATACCATCGCGGTGGACGGCGCTGCCGGGCCGGCTTTGCTCAATTCGTTCGAAACCTGGCAGAAGACCAACCCGTCTCGTACCTCGGTCATCGCGTTGGCGCGGCTCCAGGTACGATATGCCTGGCAACTGCATGGGCCAAAGACGCCCGCGCCGCCCGATGCCCAGAAGGAATTCGCCAAGCATGTGCAGGCGGCCCGCCAGCTCTTGGAAGCCAACAAGCCTTATGGCGGCACGGATCCACACTGGCAGTGGGTGATGGCGCTGGTGATCCAGGCCGAGCAGCCAGGCGCGCGCGCCCCTAGTGAGCCATTGACGCTCGGCCAGGTGACGACCGATGACAGTGACGAGCAAAGTGCCGAAGCCTCGATTAAGGTTCAAGCGCGCCTTCTGTTCGAAAAAAGCAACTTCAAAGGATTGAACACGCTTGCGGAGTTTGACCGCACGCACGATGCGCGCACCCCATCGGGCCTGAACCGGCTGAATTATTTCTATCGCGGGCTAACAGAGTATGCGGATCTGCAGACCCCATCGCTCACCAGCAAGCCCAATGAAACGGCGTGGAAGCAGATATTAGACCGCGCCCAGGCCTGGATAGACCAAGCTCCCTCGCCAGCCGCCTATGTTGCCATGGCCGGGCTACGCACAGCGTATGCCTGGGCATGGCGCGGCAATGGCTATGCCAGCACTATACCGTCGGAAAACATCAAGCCCTTCCGTGCGAATTTGAAAATCGCCTATGACGTCTTGTCGAAGAGCAAGGCGCAGGCCAGCCAGGATCCGGAATGGTATGTTCGCATGATAGTTCTGATCCGCGCCGACGCGGTGCCGGACAAAGAGGCGCAGACGCTGCTGACAGAAGGCTTCAAACGTTATCCCGCTTATTATCCGATCTACGCGGCAATGGCGGAAAGCCTGACGCCCCAATGGGGCGGCTCATGGCAGGCGGTGGAGAGCTTCGCTACTTATGTGGCCAAAACCACACAAAATCAGCTCGGCATGGAAATGTATACGCGCATCTATCAGCGTGTGGACTGCTTTTGTGAAGCAATGACCGGCAACAAACGCGAGTGGCCGAAGATGAAGCAGGGCTTCAAGGATATTGTCGCCCGCTTCCCGGTGAATTGGAACTATAACCGCGCCGCTTATTACGCTTGTCAGGCGCAGGACCGGCTAGCGGCGCGCGAGGCCCTGGCGAAGATCACTGCGCCGCGCGCCGATGCTTGGGGCGGTGACTCTCGACTGCTTCCTTTGTGCAGAAGCTGGGCAGCCTCCAACGGCTGACACGCAGGATACCGTATCTTGGTCATTTTTCCAGCGTATCCCTTCCACGGTCTTACAGGCTTCCTTCGCCGCGGCAGGCATTGCCACCTTCGCCTAGCCATATCGCCCATTCCCCGGATCCAGAAACGCGGGCATCCGGTCGGCTTCCACGAAACCGGTGGATAGGGGACCGGATCAACTCGTTGGCCGGCGCAGTTATCAAGACACAGACAAGCTCGAAACGTTCGAGGCCCACCTCTCTACGCGCGCTTCGAAGAAATCAGTTCAGCCATGATGCCGGATTAAGGCACGAGCCAGCGCACCGCGAGCGGGAATATCGAATTTCGTTGCGGCAAGCCAACTGATCCAAGCCGCCACACTGACCATTGCGACTTGAAGGGTTGCTATAGTGACGACGGACAGATGGGTATTCTCCGCAACATTCCGGACAAAAAACACCAGGGGATAATGCAATACATAGATCGGATAGGAGATCAGCCCAAGAAAACGAAAAATGGATACATACCTTATCGGGGGCTCGTAGATACATCCGCCGTAAACAAGCAGAGGACAGCACACGAAAACCCACAACAAATCATACTCCCTTCTCAGTTCGCCGGGATTTATCAGGAGCGCCAGCGTCAGGAGCAGAGGAAACAATAAGCCAAGCCAACCGACCGTTCGCTGGCTGCGATGGATGCGACACAGCCAAACACCCAGGAAGAATAAAAACGCCACGCGAGGGAACCCGAACAGAAAAGTAAAGGTGCTCGAACCTAGATCAGATTTTCCTGCATGCAGGATGCACCACGCAAGGATCGCGCCGAACATGAAAAGAATTGATACAAGCATCCGGGGCCGGAGGTGGCGCCAGATCAGCACAAACACAAGGTTCACGAGCAGTTCGAGAAAAAGGCTCCAGGCCGGCACGTCAAAGGGATAAATGCTGCCGTCAGAAGTCGGGGTAGGTAGCATTATCGCTGCCGGGAGCGCGCGTACAAACAATCCCAGCCAAGGTTTGAAAATGATAATTCCGGCAAAGCCGGCGACCGTACCCAATAGATAAAGGGGGTATAGCCTAACGTACCTGGCTTTCATGAAGCTGGAAACCGGCATGCCCCTCGCGAAGCGAGGACCGTAGACATGTTCCAGGACAAACCCGCTCAAGGCGAAGAAAAAGCCGACAGCAAGGTAACCTGATGCGGGGTGCCATCCTCCCCACAGCGTGCCGCAATGGAGAAAAACCACTACGATGGCCGCTACGCCGCGCATCGCATCAAGAGTGTGATATTCGCGCTTTTCGTATACGGCGTTTGCTGCCTGCACGCCCAATTCGTCCCGGATGTGCACCGCCGCCCTTCATCGGAACGGCAAACTGTGTCTCACGATTCGTGTAGGTCCGATCCAGGCAACCCCAGAGTCAAATTTGGAAACGTGGTAAATCCTTAGGTGGGCACACCATCCAAGGGGAGGGTTCTAGGCAACGTGCGCCCGCACCCTGCTTTCCGTCTTCATGATGAGCATCCGCGCGAAGTCATCGCTGGGCACTGCGACATGGCCTCGGATGCGGCCGTCTAGGCCTAGGTCATGAGGTCGTGTCGGGCGTCTGGCCATCGCTTGTAGCGAGAAAGGATTGGAGCCGGGCTGCGGTCGGGGTGCTCGTCGCGCTTGCCAACAAGGCGGCGCGGCTGGTCTGGGCGATCATGGTGCGCGGCGGTGTTTATCGCAGGCCGGCCAGCGCGGCCGCCATGGCACCTGTCTGACGGCACAGTCAGGCAAAACACCAACCCAGAGGGTGCGAGGACGATGCGATGTGATGGCGAACCGGTCAGACTGGAGATGAGGACCCCGCCGAGTGTCCAGGGCGTTACAGCCACAAGCAGATTGGGACCTTTTCCGTGCATACCGTCAGGGCCAGCGGTCATGTGCACCGGACCAATAGGCCGAACACAAGACTGCACCCGACCACCACGCCTCACCCTCAAATCAACTCTTGGAATGCGGGAGCCATCCACACAGGTCATTCAATCGCTCTCTGAACCGCGCACATCTGCTGGGCAAAATCGTCCCCTATCTGTAGGATGTCGCCTTCTTGGGGTAGTGCGTAATCGGGGGGTTCTCAGATGGCTCGCTTTGTCCTTGTGCACGGCGCCTTCACGGGCGCCTGGATTTGGGGGCCGCTGGCGGAGAGGCTTCGCTCCTTCGGCCACACCGTAGAAGTATTCGACCTCCCGGGGTTGGGCGATGACGCAACGCTCCCGCAGGATGTAACTCTCGATTCATGTGTTGCTCGTCTTGGCGAGGTTCTGACTGCCAATGCTGAGCCCGCCATCCTTGTCGGCAACAGCATGGGGGGCGTCATTGCCACCCAAGCCGCCGCCCGCAACCCCGATGGTGTTGCTGCGCTGGTCTATGCCACTGCGTTTGTTCCACGCGACGGACAGAGCCTGCTCGACCTCACACGCCTTCCAGAAGGTGCGGAAGACCAGGTCCAGGCGAACATCGTTATCGAGCCGCCCGTGGCTACTATGCCAGCAGCCGCGTCGCGCAGTGCGCTGTATGGCTCCTGTTCCGAAACCGATGCCGCCTGGGCCATTTCCAGGCAGCGGCCCCAACCGCTTGGGCCGTTTGCGGCACCCGTTTCGATCCCAAGCGGAGCGCTGGATGGCGTCAATCGCTACTTCGTCCTTTGCACAAAAGATCGGGCGATCCCCGCCGCGCTGCAGCGTCGGATGATTGCTGAGAATTCAATCGCCAACGTCATCGAGCTAGACACGGACCACACACCGCATCTTTCCATGACTGCCGCGTTAGGCGATGCATTGCAGGAATTTGCGCGGCATGCGGCAGGCAGGTCAGCACCTGCCTGATCGTCTGGATGACCGCTTTTGGCGCAAAGCGGACTCCGCCTTCTTGGCGGCGCGCTCCGCCTCCGCGCACGTGTATCGGCGATGTTTCAAAATTCGCTGGGAAGGCCCCGCGTTGCACAATAGTAGCAAAGCCATGCATAGGCGGCTACTCGAGCCGCGATGAGAGCAAATTCCGGTGAGGGCGCTCTGGCTTCACCCTTCAACCAAGCACTGATAAGCGATATCCAAATCACTACCATCCACGAAAAGCTTACAGCGATAAAAAAAGGCAAGGATGCGCTCAGCAATAGCAATCGACGGTGTGTACGGAATTTCCTCCAGCCATAAATAAATGCAGGCCAAAACATTAGGCTGAGAACTATTGCCAGAATTCCCAAGGCTGGCGCTACATCTCGCCCACCGTTGGCTTTGGGCAAAAGACGGATCCAAGCCAAAGAATATCCGAGCAGGATCAGCATGCTGAAGTAGGCAATGAAGGTTCTGCTTTGGCTCACCGTGACACCCGCCCACGAAGCCGCGAATGTATTAGCGAAAAGCCGAATCTTGGCTGAATAACTCGCGAAACCTCAGCGTTGCCGCCGGAATGTCCGCTTTCGGCGCAAAGCGGACGTGCCGGATCCGCCAATGACGGCGGCTCGCGCAGAAATGCGATTCCTATTTTCGCCTCACCCAGACCAACCGATTGATCTCAATGAAATATTCGGTGGCATCTGGTGCGGTCAAGAAGACTCGAACTTCCACGGGTTGCCCCACTAGCACCTCAAGCTAGCGCGTCTACCGTTCCGCCATGACCGCACGCCAAAGGGAAAAATCCCGGTAGGACGGGGGGTTTAGCAACCCTGCCCGTTTTGAGCAAGCGTCCTATGGATCACCGGGGACGGCTCCGCTAGCCTCCCACCATGTCTCCAGAGGGGGCGCTATATATCGGCCTGACCGCTGTTCTTGCCGCGGGCCTGTGGGTCGTGGCCAGAAGCGGCAATCCCAACGCACCTTTGCGCGGCAGCTTTGGAGAATTGCTCAAACCACGGCCTCCCACTCGCCGGGAGGAGCTTCTCAAGGCGCGCGCGCAAGTGAAGCATCAACTGGAAATGCAACCGGTTCGAAACCGCGTGGACGACCGTACGGTCAAGGACGAGCTGCGGAATATCCTGGTGGAGATTGACGCCGAACTGGCCGAAACGCCACCCGACCGTCAAAACCGACACAGCCTGAAATCCTAGATACCGCCACCATCCGTCAGGTGAATGCCGCATTCGTCCTTATCCAGTCCCGACCAGCGGCCGGCGCGATAGTCCTCGCCCGCCTGGACACGCCGGGTGCAGGGAATGCAGCCAATGGACGGATAACCGTCTTCAACCAGGGGATGCTTTGGCAGCTTGTGCCGCTCCGCGAAGGCTTCCAGCTGATGTAAATCCCAGTTCCACAACGGATTGAAGCGGTAGCGTCCGTCGAAGAATTCCACCGGCTCCATGGACGAGCGCTCGCGGGTCTGGAAACGCTTGCGGCCGGTGATCTGGGCCTTGAACGGCTCCAGCGCCCGCGCCAACGGCACGGTCTTGCGGAAATCGCAGCAGGCATCGGCATTCTTGGACCACAAGGTGCCGTCCGGATCATGGCGGTCGCGCTCGGCCAGCGACGGCGAAAGCGAACGCACATCGCCCAGGCCAAGGATGTCCTGCAGCCGGTCGCGATAACGCAAGGTCTCACCGAACAGCTTGCCGGTGTTCAGAAACAGGATCGGCGTATTGGGATCGACCTCGGCCACCAGCTTCAGCAGCACGGCAGATTCCGCACCGAAAGACGACACCACCGCCGTCTGGCCGGCGAACTCGCCGGTCAGGGCCATCTCCACCACGCCCAGCGCATCGCGGCCCGCCGCTTTTTCCTGCAGCGTCTTCAGATGCGCCAGCACTTCGGTGTCCGGCGCCGGCCGGGGACGCAACCCGCGCCGCGGATCTATGACGGTAACATTGCTCATAGCCATCCCATCCGCGCGATCATCTCGCGCACCTGTTCCGAAACCTCCGCCGGCGGCAGGCCTTGCGCGCGCC
>CAYQZM010000268.1:0-11408 GCA_964421935.1 uncultured Rhizobium sp.
CATGATCGCCCAGGCCATGGCCAAGGTGGGCAATGAGGGCGTCATCACCGTCGAGGAAGCCAAGAGCCTGGCGACCGAGCTGGACGTGGTCGAAGGCATGCAGTTCGACCGCGGCTATATCAGCCCCTATTTCATCACCAACGCCGAGAAGATGGTCGCCGAACTGGACGATCCGGCGATCCTGATCCACGAGAAGAAGCTCACCAGCCTGCAGCCCATGCTGCCCGTGCTGGAAGCGGTGGTGCAGTCGGGCCGTCCGCTCCTGATCATCGCCGAGGAAATCGAAGGCGAGGCCCTGGCCACCCTGGTGGTCAACAAGCTGCGCGGCGGCCTCAAGGTTGCCGCCGTCAAGGCTCCCGGCTTCGGCGACCGCCGCAAGGCCATGCTGGAAGACATCGCCATCGTCACCGGCGGCCAGGTCATCAGCGAGGACCTGGGCATCAAGCTCGAGAACGTCAAGCTCGACATGCTGGGCAAGGCCAAGGCGGTGAAGATCGACAAGGACAACACCACCATCGTCGACGGCGCCGGCAAGAAGAACGACATCCAGGCGCGCGTGGCCCAGATCAAGACCCAGATCGAAGAGACCACCAGCGACTATGACAAGGAGAAGCTGCAGGAACGCCTGGCCAAGCTGGCCGGCGGTGTTGCGGTGATCCGCGTCGGCGGCGCCACCGAAGTGGAAGTCAAGGAGCGCAAGGACCGCGTCGACGACGCGCTTAACGCCACCAAGGCGGCGGTCGAGGAAGGCATCATCCCGGGCGGCGGTACCGCCCTGCTTTATGCCGCCAAGGCGCTGAAGGACGTGACGGGCGACAATGACGACCAGAACCAGGGCGTCAACATCGTGCGCCGCGCCATCCAGTATCCGATCCGCCAGATCGTGGCCAATGCCGGCCAGGAAGCCTCCATCATCGTGGGCAAGCTTTCCGAGCAGAAGTCGGCCACCTTCGGTTACGACGCGCAGTCGGGCGAATATCGCGACTTCATCGAGGCGGGCATTGTCGACCCGACCAAGGTGGTGCGCGTGGCACTGCAGAACGCCGCCTCGGTTGCCGGCCTTCTGATCACCACCGAAGCGATGATCACCGACCGTCCCAAGAAGGACGCTCCCCCGATGCCGGGCGGCGGCGGCATGGGCGGCGGCATGGGTGACATGGACTTCTAAGTCATGTCGGTCGTGTCAAACGACTAGAAATGCGGAAAGGCCCGGTGAGCAATCACCGGGCCTTTTTGTTTGGGCCGTCGACGGCGCGAGCCGACCGACCTGCCGCCTGAAAGGCACGACGCGGGCTATCCGGGATCGAGTTGCACGGCATTTCTGTTGTGTTTCAAGGGATTGAGCGTCATGCGCGCAGACTTGCGACGATGAGCCCCCAATTTGACCCACTAAAGCATCCACAGACACAGCATGTGGGCAGTTTGGAAATTGGCTCCCTTTCCCTAGGGCGCATGCTTAGCATCACGATTCGCTAGACAGCCAAAAGGGCGGTGCTTCGAACACCGCCCTTCGGTTCCACAAGCGGATAGCGCCGCCGTGGGATGTCTGAACAGACGAGCGGAGTGCACTCATTCCGCTTCAGATAGTCAAGCGGCGCTTCATCGCATCTGTCGAAAGGGCAGAACATGAAGCGCGCACCCAGTGTCCCGATCACGCCAGAACTAGCGTCCAAGATAAAACGCTTGCTCGCCGAAGGATTGTATCAACATCAAATTGCAGGACTGCTTGGGGTCAACCAAGGACGTGTGAGTGAAGTCAATACTGGCAAGTCTCATCCGAATGTAATGGCCAATGACCAGATGTCTTTCGACTTTTAGGGGCGAGAAACTCGGTTTCGAAAACATACCAAATCTTAGGAGTGACCAATGGCAGACTATCCGCCCTTCATAAATTCGTACGGCCTCGTTACAAAAATTCTAAATAAGATAAAAGAAGCAAAAACCCCCGATCGCTTCACCCAAGACTACCTGGGTAACACGCTGGGATATTCCAGCGGTAGCGCGAAGCCCCTAATCCCGCTCCTAAAAAAAATCGGCTTCTTGTCCTCGGACGGTGTTCCCACCGAGTTGTACAAGCAATTTCGAAATCCCGATCACTCTAAAACAGCGATGGGAAAGGCCCTCAGGAAGGGATACTCCGACCTGTACGAACGTAACGAGAAAGTCCACACCCTCGATAAGAAAGGCCTGGAAGGACTGATAGTGCAGGCCACCGGCCTGGACCAAGGCTCGGGCACCCTACGATCTATCGTAGGGACCTTTGAAAATCTTAAAGGCTTCGCGTCATTTGAAAATCTCGAAAGCGCCGCACCAGCCACAGCGGCTGACAAAAAGGAAAATGAAAAGATCGAGCGCCCAAAAGAAACCTTTGCGGGCTATGGGGAGTCTAGCCAAGCCGCCAAAAATATAAAGCGGGAAATCGAAAGCGGAGTTACTCCTCGCTCCCTTGAAAAAATTGACTACACCAACTTTGGGGAACTAGGAGACATCGTTCGCGCAAATTGGTCCATCTTTGTTGATACTTTCAATAACGAAAAAGCCTTCAACAAAATTATGACCAACCTGAATGTTCTTCGGGGCCCGATAGCGCACTGCTGTCCGTTGGCCGAGGATGAGGCGGTCAGATTGAAACTAACAATAGGAGATTGGTTTCGCCTGATGAGCTAGAGGAAGAGCATGCTGATTGCAGGGTCACTTTCCGCAGACGATTGGTGGATGCTGCGCAAGAAGCTCAGCCCGGGAAGCGATTCAGCGCTTTGGAAAAGAGCGTTCGAAGATTACTACCGACAGCGATTATCGCTGCGCTACTTCGAACCTATCGAAGCACTTCAAGATTGGGGCCCGCTTCGGGGTGAAGGCTTTTCCATTGTCGCCATCCAATGCACGCTCATTGAGTTTCTTGCTTCAACCATCGAAGGAAAAAATTATCGTCAACGGCCCAAAAATGGTGAACCACCTTTGGGTGTCTACGAGTATTCAAATAGCGGCGATATGTTCGTGCGATTTCTGAGCGAACAGAATCCATTTAAAAAGTTTTTTGATCGCAACGCGGCGCGAGATTTCTATGAGAACGTCAGGTGCCCACTTTTGCACGAGGCTCGCACTAAGAACGGCTGGAAAATTTCAGCTTTGTTGCCTGACCCAGGCATCTCCCCTGACCAGAAGTCTCAACTCTCTTTGCCCATTGACCCCAACCAGAAAATTATCTTTCGGGACAATTTACAATCGCTCTTCCGACAGTTTGTTGATGAATATGGCGCGAAAGTTATCTCGGACGTGAATCTACAAGCGGCATTTATTCGCAAGTTCGATAACCTTGCCAAGTGAGAATGCAGAGATGATTTTGGCCAGGAGATTTGTAAAGTAACCACATGAGTAAACGAACAATCTCTGGTGGCACGGCTCACAAACTGCCGCCGGATCTGAAAAAAGCCCTGACAGCCGAAAAGGCGGCCCTGGCGAAATGGGAAGACATCACAGCGTTGGCGCGGAATGAATGGATTTGCTGGGTTGAATCCGTCAAGACACCGGAGATCAGGCAGGAACATGTCGAGCGGGCGGTCGCGGACCTCAAGGGCGGCAAACGACGCCCGTGCTGCTGGATGGGCTGTGTTCACCGCAAGGACAAGCCGTTGAGCCCGTCGCAGAAGTTTCTTATGGGCAGACGTTCGAAGAAATAGCGCAGGGCTGCCGTTCCGGCCTCAGGCCGCGCTTGGACGCGCGGCCTTGCGGCGTTCGGCGCTCAAATCGGTCCACTGGACCGATTTGTCCCGGCTGCGCCGGGCCGCGCCTCACCTATCCAGGGACAGGCCTTCCTGTCATGATCCTTGGGGACCGGGCAAATCATAAAAAGAAGGGGAGAGACATGTTAAGCCGCAGAAAGTTGATGGGCACCTGCCTGGCTGCCACCGCTGTCGCGACAGCCACGCCGCATGCCTTTGCCCTGCCCGGCGACCACATCAAATACGCGATGAGCGGCCATGAGTTCATGCCGATGAAGCCGCATCCCGAAGAGGGCATCAAGATGACGGCCTGGTACGGCTATCACGGCCTCGAGCCCTTTGATAACGAGACGCGGAAATTCCGGGACAAGGGCCAGGACTATAAGGTGCTCAAGGACAAGCTTGACGAAGTCGGGCTGGAGCTTTGCACCATCGGCAGCGGCGGCCAGTATCTGGACCCGGCCAAGTTCCAGGACACGCTGAAGAACAACCTGGACAATGCCAGATATGTGAAGCAGTTCGGCTGCAATCACCTCAAGGTCAATCTCAACGGCCGTCCCAGCAATGACCGCGACATGACGCCGGCGGAGCTGAAGGTCATCGCCGGCAATATCAATGAGATCGGCAAGCAGATGGCCGATGTCGGCGTCCGGTTCGCCTTCCATCCCCATTGCTGGACCGTGTGCGAGCGCACGGTGGAGCTGGATTACCTGATGGAGAATACCGATCCCCGCTATGTCTGGCTGACCCTGGATCCGGGCCACGCCACGCTGGGCGGCATCGATCCGTTGCGCGTGATGGATATCTATTATTCGCGCATCGCCGCCATGCACCTGAAGGACGCCGAAGCCAAGTACAATGTGCGAAAGGCCGGTTGGCACGGCCCGGCCCCCAGCCCGGAAGAACACCGCCGCGTCAATCTCTACAAGCGCCTGGGCTCGGGTGGTGTCGACTTCCCGGCCATCTTCAAGATCCTGCGCGCCAGGAAGTGGACCGGCTGGGCGACGCTCGACTTCAGTGCGGAAGGGCTTGAGGGCACCATCCAGGACGACATGACCCGCCACAAGACGTATCTGGTGGAGGTGTTGAAGGCCGACCTCAAACACATCTGACGCTTGCCGCAAGACAAGGAAATCGCCCCCCTTAGTCGAGGGTCGTCGCCAAATCCCGCAGCGCCTTCGCGGCACCATGTTCGATGGGCTTGCCGTGGGACATGACGATGCGGCGCAAGTCGGGAATCGCCGCCCAATCCAGGAACTGCTGGCGCAACTGCACCTTGCTCTCGACCATCAGCGCCCGTTCGACGGTGGGCACCACCGGCTTGTCACCGCCGAATCCCATCACATGCAGCATCCAGCCCTCGAATCCGCCCTTGCGGCGCAGGTTGGCGATCAGGTCGCTGACCAGGATGGTGGTGCCGGAGGCGCGCCGCACAATCAGCGCGGCTTCATGGCCGCCCGCGCCGGCGATCGTCCGCCAGGTCACGTCGGGATCGCCGAAATCGATTTCCGTCGCATCGACATGCACCACCTTCCCGACCCGCTCGCGCGCGCCCGGCGGCGTCAGCACATGTACCTTGGGATAGCGCTCTTTATAGATCCTGGCGTCCAGGCGATGGGCATCGCCGGGCACCACCAGATAGCGCGGCGGCCCCAGCGCCTCGATTTCCTTCATCGCCTCTTCGTCCAGCGCCACCGCGCTGTAGATGACGGTCGAACCGTCGGCGAGGCGCACCACCGTCATGCGGCGCTCCAACTCCACCAGGGGCAAGGGAATCTGTCCGGTGACGGTGAGGATGCCGTCATCGAGGACGGTGACCGGGCCGTGCGGCAGGACCTCCCAGGTTTCGCGGACGGCTGTCATGAACAGGCAACGTCGTCATCCGGGAGACGGTTCCGCGTCTGCCGGTGCGCGTCCCATGCAAGCGCGGGAAAGGTTACGACCGCACCTTGATCACGATCGCCCGGAAGCTGCTGCCGGGTTTGACCATGGTCAGGTGCGGCTGCCCGGCCGGGACGACCAGGAAATCGCCCGCCTTGATCGTCACCACCGTGCCGCCGGTGATCGCCCCGCCCCGCTTTTCGCCGGGGCCGGTGTCGCGGGCGCCCGTCAGGCTGCCGCCAAAGGTGAATTCCGCCTCGCCCTGCTGGATCGCCATATAGTCGATCCAGTGCTCATGCACCTCCACCTCGCCCGGCCCGGTGCGGCCGGCGATCAGCACATAATGGTTTTCATGGTCGACCAGGGTGGCAAGCGTCAGCGCGCCCTTGCCCGTGGCCAGTCCCGCCAGCTCCTTGTCGCTGAATTCCTTGAAGGGGTCGGGCGGCGCGGCATGGCCGGTGGCCGGAGCGCTCGTCTGTGCGCTTGCGGTTACGAGCCCGCAAAGAAAGAGGGCAAACGCCGTCAGCAGTCGAGACGTCATCGGAAATTTCCTTCCTGTCACGGACATCGCTCATCTCTGTCATTCCCGGCGAGATGCGCGGGTAGCGCATCGAGGGAAGGGAACCCAGGTGCCAACCACGGTTACGGTGTCAAACGCCTGGGTCCCCTTCCCTCGCGCTCACTTGGGTTCGCGCTCGCCGGGGATGACAAAAGGAATGGCGGCAAGGAGCCGCGCTCACATCATTGAGCGCCTTTTCTGGGATCCACGCCGCGCGAATACCAGATCGCGAAGGTGCCCGGCTGGGTGGCGTACTGGATGAACTGCTGGCCGAGGTCCTGGTGCGCCGCCTTGGACGGAACGGCCGCGACGGCGTCCATATAGCGGCCATATTCTTCCGGGATCGGGCCGGCCACGACCAGATTGTCCCATTTCACGATCTGGCTGATGTTCTGCACCGCCATGTCGCCCTCGCCCCGGGCCAGGGCGTCGCCGCCCTCGCCATAGGGGCTGGGCGCGTGCTTGACGCCGGCCATCTCCGGCAGGTCGAACAGGCTCGACAGCATGTAGGAGGTTTTGGTGCAGCCCGGGCCGCCGGGCGTGCCGGTGCAGCGCGAATGCATCACCCGGTTCGCCGACTTCAGTGCGGCGATGAACTTTTCCTTGGTGGAAATGTCGGGGACTTTCTGGCCTTTCACCACGGCCAGGCCCTGGTAGGAACGGCCGACGCGCTTGCGGGTGCCCGGTTTGATGGCGCCCTTGACCTGGTCCATTTCGTCGGCCGGCAGGAACACCGCATCGGCCGTCCCGTCGGTGGCCAGTTTCTTTATGTCATCCATGCCACCGCCCTTGACGGTGACCTTGATGCCGGTCTCCGCCTCGAAGGCCTTGGTGATGATGTCCAGGCCGCCATTGTTGGTGAAGCCCGGGGTGCCCACGATGACCTCGCGAGTCTGGGCGCCGGCCGGCGCGGCGAAGGCCAAGGCGGCGGCAACACCGGCCAGGACGCCGAATTTGAACTTGAGAACTGACATATTTCCTCCCTATGCGTCCGGCCGGGCGCCGTTATCGGCGCATTTCCTCAGACGAACTTGAGAGGCACTTTAGACTGCCTGGAGCCGGGCGACAGGAGTATCTGCCCGTTATTCCCGGCCGCACATAATTGTGCCCCCTGTCGGAGTTGCCCAGACTGAAACGTCTTTCAGGGGACGGTCATGGCGGCAAAGGGGTCGAAAGTGCGGAAAACAGCCAAAACGGCGCCGAAGAAGGCGGCCAAGAAAACACCCAAGGCCCACCCGCGGCCACGGAAACAGCTCGTCCTGGTCGCCACCCGCAAGGGCGCCTGGCTCTATCACGGCGATACGGCCCGCAAGACCTGGCGCGCCGACGGGCCCCATTTCCTGGGCCATATCATCCACCATCTGGTGCTGGACCCGCGGGACGGCAAAACCCTGCTGGCCGCCGCCAGCACGGGACATCTGGGGCCCACCATTTTCCGCTCGACCGACTTCGGGAAGACCTGGAAGGAGGCCGCCCGTCCACCCGCCTTCAAGAACGTGCCGGAAGGCCAAAAGGCCCGCAGCGTGCATCACACCTTCTGGCTGACGCCGGCGCACGGCAACGAGCCGGATGTCTGGTATGCCGGCACCTCGCCGCAAGGCTTGTTCCGCAGCGAGGATGGCGGCGTCAGCTGGAACGAGATTTCGGGCCTCAATGACAATGCGCAGTATCGCGCCTGGATGGGCGGCGAGCAGGAAGGCACGCCCGACGGGCCCAACATGCACTCCATCATCGTGGACCCGCGCGATCCGGCCCATCTGTATTTCGGCATGTCGAGCGGGGGCGTGCATGAGAGCCGCGACGGCGGCGCGCACTGGGCGCCGCTGGTCGATGGCATGGAGGTGGTGGAAGGCTTTGACGCCAAGAACCTCACCTTCCACGATCCGCATTGCGTGCGCATGTGCCCGTCCAATCCGGACCGGCTCTATCAGCAGAACCATTGCGGCATCTATCGCCTGGACCGGCCCGGCACGACATGGAAACGCATCGGCAAGGCCATGCCGAAAAAGATCGGCGATGTCGGCTTCGGGATTGTCGTACATCCGCGCGACGACAGCCGCGCCTGGGTGCTGCCGATGGATGGCCAGACGGTCTGGCCCCGCACCAGTGTCGAGGGCAAACCGGCGATCTATGACACCAGGGACGGCGGCAAGAGCTGGACGCGGCGGGACAAGGGCCTGCCGGGCGATCAGGCCTGGTGGACGGTCAAGCGCCAGGCCTTCGCCGGCGACAACAGCAATCCGGTGGGACTTTACTTCGGCACCACCAGCGGCGAGCTCTGGTCCAGCGCCAGCGAGGGCCAAAGCTGGAGCCTGATCGCCCGCAACCTGCCGGAGATCTATGCGGTGGAAACCGCTACCCTCGGCTGATGGCCGCTTCCGCCCCTTATGTTGTCAGAATGCTGATCGCCAGCCCCTTACGCCCCTATACGGGCGCGGACGAGGTCGCGCTGCACGGCGCAACCCTGGGCGAACTGCTGGACGATCTGGAAGCGCGCTATCCCGGCACCCGCTTCCGCATTGTGGACGAGCAGGGCCGCATCAGGAAGCACATGCGCTTCTTCCTGAATGGCGAACCCATCTTCGACCTCGCCCAACCCGTGAAGCCGACGGACGAGGTCGCGATGGTCCAGGCCCTGAGCGGCGGCTAGACCACTACTGGGCCTTCTTGGCCGCGACCAGTTCGATCTCGACCAGGGCCCCGGGTGTCGGCAGGGCGACATGGATCGCCACGCGCGACGGCCGGTTGGGCTGGGCGGCCGTGCCGAAGCGCTTGGCCCATTCCGAATTCAGGCCGGCAAAGTCGATGTCGCCCTTGGCCGGGTCGGTCACCAGGAAGACATGGGCCTGCACCACATCGCCGAAGGTCAGGCCCTTCATCTGCAGCATGCCCTGCAGCTTGTTGAGGATATTGTCGGCCTGCTGGACAGTGTTGCCCCTGTCGTTGGGATTGCTGGCATTGAGCGGGTCGGCCGTGGTGCCGCTGAAGTAATAAGTATCAGAACCCGCCGGCACCACGCGCTGGGCGCTGGCGGGCAGGATGGCGGCGCAAAGCGCGAAGGCCGCGCCAAGACCTATGGCAGCGGATTTCCAGGATACAGTCATGACTATCTCCTCTTTTTGGTTTGCCGGGTTTGACCCCGCGCCAGCCTAAACCGAGTCGTTTCCGGTCAAGTGACAAACATGCAAAGCAAGAGGGCCGGCGTGACCCGGCCCTTTGCTGCAGACTTCCAGAGGCCCGGCGTTATGCTTCCCAGGTGGAATCAGCGCTCATCACCCTTCGACAGGCTCAGGGTGAGGAGGCATTTCCTCATGCTGAGCTTGTCGAAGCGTGAGGAACACCGAGCGCGCCTGAATGCAGATGCTCTAAAACAGCTTGTAGAACTTGCACCAGCCATTGGCCTGGACCGGGGCGGCGACGATCTCGCAGCCGGTCACGGGAATGAAGTGCTTGCAGGTGCCGCAGCGTTCCAGCCCGCTGGGATGGTCCTGATACTGGGCTTCGGCCTGTGGCGCTTGGCCCTGAACCTTGTTGGTGGCGCAGCCGCTGAGCGCACAGGCCAGGGCGCCGAGGCCCGTTGTCGATCGGACCAGCGCCGCCCGCCGGGAAAGTCCGCCCGCATCGCGCTTGTCATTGCGTTCGTCCGTCATGTCAGCCCCCGAAAGAATAGCGGACGGTGAAAAAGACGCTCCGCGTTTCATAACTGAATGCGGTGATGGAGCGGCCGGCGACGCTGCCGTTGAAATTGAAATGGCCGAAGGCGCCCTTGATGCGGCCATCCACCCCCAGCGCGATCTGGGGCGTCACCGCCCACGACACGCCGGCGATACCCTGCCAGCCCGGCCTGATGCTCTCCCCGTCATAGATGGTCGGCGGGTTCTGGGTCGGCACCCGGAAGTTGTTGCCCCACTGGATCTGGTTGAGGCCGATGCCGCCGCCGATGAAGGGCGTGATCGGCGTTTCGTTCTCGAAATCATAGAGCCCGTTGACCATCACCGAATTGTCCCAGGCGGTGCCCGCCCAGGGATTGGCGTTGTTGAAGGTCCTGACCCATGAGACGCGACCGCTATATTCCGCCTCGGTCCGCAGGCCGAAGAACCACTTGTAGCCGACCGCGGCGGCCCCGCCCCAGCCCGGCTTCCATTGCGAGCTGATACCGCTGCGGCCGTTGATGGCGAGCATGCGGTCGGGCATCTTGTCCAGGCCCAGGCCCAGAGAGAGATAAGGCCCGAGCGCGCTTTGGGCCTGGGCTGCGCCGGGAGCCAGCAGGCCTGCGGCCGCAAGCAGTCCGGCCATCATTTTTGATTTCTGCATGCGAGAACACCCCTCGTCCTTGTGCGCGCAGGACCGCGAGCCGGCGGCCCTTGCGGGCCGCGGCGGTTTTTCATGCGCTCTCATCCCAGAGACGGAGGCGGCTTTGGAAATATTCCCGTGAAGCTGGAAAAACTCGGGGAGCCCAGCTCAGACCTTGCGACACCCCACACCGACCAACGGCGCCGTGCTATTGCGACTCCCCTGCAGCAACGCGCGTTGCCGTTTCCCAGTCACCAAGATGGATGTCTGGAATGATCAGGTGGCGGGTGAAGTGAGCAATAGGCTTGTAGGTTTTCACCGACACGCGGGCGCTGGCGAGCTGCGAGTTGTCCACCGGATATGTCGCCAGTCCTCGCGGATCGCGGAAGGCCAGCTCGCCGCCGAATTTCATCAACGCATTGGGAAGAAAGTGGGCGGTGATGGGGGGATAATATTTGTTGCAGAAGCTGGCGGCCGGATTGTGCTTCCCGGTGACGGCATTTTCCAGCATGAAGGTCCCGCACGTTATCTCGGGGCCCGTCTTGAGGCAGCCTATCTCAATTTCGTCGCCATCGTCGTCGATTTGCGTCCTGCACAGGCCCAGATTGGCGATCCGCTTGTCGCCGTTCAGCGCCGGAATTGTATCCGAAGCATCAGCACCAAACAGGCTAAGGGAGTATTCCAGCTCTACGCGCACCCTCTGACTGCGCACTTCTTCATAAATTTTATGCGGCAGGCTGATGAGCTGGTGGGTCGCGACTTGTCCTCCGGTGGAGCTACGCACCGGGAAATCGTCGACGGCGACGGGCGCGGCAACGCCGCCAATCAGTGCTGCAGGGGCGGTGCCAATGGTAGTCCCCCGATACAGGACTGTACCATCATGACCGATGATACGGATATCGGCGCGGTCATTGAGTACAACCGCCTCAGGCGGCAGTCCCGACACCTGCAAT
>CAYQZM010000269.1:0-6606 GCA_964421935.1 uncultured Rhizobium sp.
GATCTGCCCCAGGAAGCGGTGCGCTTCCATCACCGCATGACCGGGAAGCTTTGCATCCACCGTCGTCGGCGCCTGTTCCGACACCAGGCCGGCGGGACTTTTCGTCACGACATTTTCCTGGCCGGTCTGTTCCAGGAAATCGGCGACGGCCTGACAATCATGGCCGATCTGGTCCGCTGAAATCTCGCCGACCACGCTTCTGACCGAGGCGATCTCGACCCCTTCGCCAAACAGATGCTCGCACACCTCGCGCGCGATGGTGGTGCAGGTTATCGCGGCCTCTTCGGGCGAGCGGCCGTGGAAGGTCACGACATAGGAAAGCTCTCCGACCTTCATGAAATGGTCCTGCGGACCCTGGGAGCGGTGCAGCGCTTTCTCGAACAGGGAATGAACCAGCAGCGACATGCGCGGCCAGCGGTCGCCGAGCTTTTCCTTGATCGGCTCCAGTTGCAGAACTTGAAGCTTGGCCGCGGGCAGGGTGGCGTTGGCCGCCACTTCCTCGTCCAGCGATCCGATGTCGGTGCGCATGCCCCGCGCGGTCTTTCCACGAGCTACATTCGCGAAGCTACGGAGCCCTATTTAAAAAGTTGGAAACACTTTTAAGGAACCTCTAGGACCGTCGTCCTTGCGCGTTTTCAGGCGTTGCACTGCCCCATTTAGCGCCCGCGGGGCATCGCAACAAATGATAGTCCTGGCCGGATCAGGGCGCAGTCGCACATCCCCCAGATCACCTCTCGCCTCTCGCTGGGTGAGACGCCGTCTCAACAAACCCCTGTGAATCCCAGCGGAACGTTGTATATCTCGCGCCATAGAGGGTTGATAATGCGTCGCAAAATTACTCAAATGTATAACAGTTCGGTAACAAACACGATCCGCCGGGCCGCGCTGCTGGGCACCAGTCTGGTGACCCTGGCCGCGCCCGCCCTGGCCCAGAGCCTGCCGACCGAGCATGTCATCGTCAGCACGCCGCGCTTCAGTCCCGAGGACCTTTCGCTTTCCAAGTGTCCCCAGCCGCTGCTGGACACGCCGCAATCGGTCAGCGTCGTCACGTCCGACCTGCTGCAGCAGCGCGGCACCACCAATCTCGACGATGCCCTGCGCAACATGCCCGACATCTCGCTAGGCGCCGGCGAATTCTCCTGGCAGGGCACCAACCCGACCATCCGCGGCTTTCTTGCCCGCAATGACATGTACATTGACGGCATCCGCGACTTCGGCAGCTACTATCGCGACACCTTCTTCTATCAGCAGGTGGAGGAGCTGTCGGGACCGTCCTCGGTCTATTTCGGCCGCGGCTCGACCGGTGGTGTCATCAACCAGGTCAGCAAGACGCCGTTCCTGACCCGCGATCTGGAAGCGCAGGTCACCGGCGGCACGGCGGGCCTTGGCCGCGCCACCATCGACTACAATATTCCGCTGGAAGATATCGGCCCTGGCGCGGCGGTGCGCATCAATGCCATGGCGCATTATTCCGGCGTCGCCGGCCGTGACGACGTCGTGCAGCGCCGCTGGGGCCTGGCCCCGTCTCTGGCCCTGGGGCTGGGCACGCCGACGCGGCTGACCCTGACCTATCTGCACGAAGATGCCGACGACATTCCCGATTACGGCATCCCCTGGTATTTCGGTCGTCCCGCGCCGGTCGATCATGCCAACTTCTATGGCTATGACAGCGACTATCTGCGTACCCAGGTCAATGTGCTGACCGCCAAGGTTGAGCACGACTTCGATACCGACGTCACGGTGCGCAATACTTTCCGCCTGGGCCAATACCGGCGGCAATTCCGCGTCTCCGAAGGCGTGCTGGCGCCGGGCACCACGGCGTCAACGCCGATCGATCAGGTGCAGGTCGCCCGCAACATCTGGCAGGGCAACAGTGTGGAATCCATCGCCGACAATCAGACGGAGTTGTCGGGCAAGTGGGACACCTTCGGTCTTGATCACGCCGTGACCGCCGGCATCGAGCTGGGTTGGGAGAATTCCACGCCCCTGTTCGACAACACCACCGGCGTTCCCACCGTCAATCTTCTGAACCCCGCGCAACATCAGTCTTTCCCCGGCACGGTGTTTGCGCGGCTTTATTCCGAGACGCCGGCCCAGACCATGGCGGTTTATGGCGTCGATACCATCACCCTGGATCCGCAATGGGAGCTGACCGTCGGCCTGCGCTGGGACCAGTTCTCCAGCGACTTTCATTCCATCACCTACGCCACGGTACCGAATGTGCCGCAGGCCGCGCCCAGCTTCCTCAATCCGCCGGCCACGTCGGTGATCAAGAATGTGGATGCGATGGCGACCTATCGCGTCGGCCTGGTCTACAAGCCCGCCAGCAATGGCAGCCTCTATTTCGCCCACGGCACCTCTTTCGATCCTTCCGCGGAATCCCTGTCGCAGCTCACATCCGGGCGCACGTTGGGCACGCAGAATGCGCTGCTGCCGCCGGAGAAGAACCGTTCTTTCGAGGCCGGTACCAAGTGGCAGTTCTGGAATGCGCGGCTGGAAACCAGCGCGGCTTTGTTCCGGCTGGAGAAGGAGAACGCGCGCATTCCCTCCACCACGCCGGGCGTCAATATCCTGGGCGGCTCGCAGCAGGTGAACGGCTTCGAGCTGTCGCTCAACGGCGCCATCACCGAGGATTGGCGGGCGAGGGTGGGCTATGCCTATCTCGACAGCCACACCACGGCGACGGCGCCGGGCGGATCGCTGCTGGGTTCGGCACTGGTCAACACGCCCAAGGACGCGATCTCCTTCTGGACCGAATATATGCTGATGCCGGAATGGAGCGTGGGCTTAGGGGGGCAATATGTCTCCAAGCGCCTGGCGCAGAACACCGCCGCCTCGTTCCTGACCTCGCCGCCCTACATGACCCTGGATGCCGAAAGCGAGTACCGCTTCGATCCGTCCTATGCTCTCAGGCTGAACGTCTACAATCTCGCCGACCGGCATTATATCGACGAGATCCATCCCTTCCGCGCCGTGCCGGGGGCAGGGCTGAGCGCCTCGCTGACTCTGGAGATGAAGCTCTAGTTTTCTGACAATCGCGCAATGATGCGGCGGGACAAATCGCGCACGGAACCGGCGTTTAAAGTTGGGGCCTGCGCGCTTATATAAAGGCATTGTCCGTACGCGGCAGCATGAACCATGCCGGAACAACCAGGGCGTCAGCCCGCTCATCCTGATATCAGCGAAACCATGGTCCGCGACCTGGTACACGGCTTCTACGCCAAGGTCCGGGTCGATCCGATGCTGGGCCCCATCTTCAGTCACGTGATCGGCGAAAAGTGGGACGCGCATCTGGAGCGGATGAGCGACTTCTGGTCCTCGGTGATGCTGATGAGCCGGCGCTATCAGGGCAATCCGATGGCGGCGCATACACGGCTGGCCTCGGTGGGGCCGGCGCATTTCGATCGCTGGATGTCGCTCTTTTCACAAACCGCGGAAGAAGTATGCGGTCCCGAGGTTGCGCCGTTCTTCCACGAGCGGGCGCGCCAGATCGCCGAGAGTCTGAAGCTGGGCATGTTCTATCAGCCCGGCACCCGAACCGCGCCGTACTGACATTCGAATCGGCGCGGCTTTCCTGCAACAAACTTAATATTCCTTAAGGCGGCCGGCGCGGAAGTCCGCGGAATCTCTCGCAGCCGCGAACGCTGTCACGCATCTGTCACGGAACCTTCATTCAGCCGTCGCTCCCCCCGGCGACTAAGCGCCCGCGCGGATTACGCGCGATTCAGAGAAGGGACTTTTGGAATGAAATTGGGGACCTTGGCGTTGATGACTGGGGCGGCTGTCATCGCCATAACGGCCGGCGCGCGCGCTGCCGACAAGAATGACAAGACCGACACCATCACGCCCCCGCTGGTGCTGGCCCAGAACAACAGCAACGCATCCGGCGCCGGCGGCATGTCCAATGCCGAACTGGCGGCCCGCGTGCAGGCGCTGGAAGATGCACTTGCTTCGCAGAATGACCGCGCCCTGGCAGACCGCACGCGCCTGTCCACCCTGGAGCAGGGTTACAATTCGGCGGTCTGGAATTTCGACAATGGCCGCGCCACCTTCGCTTCGGGCGACGGGCGCTTCACCCTGGCCATCCGTGCCCGCATGCAGGCCGATTTCGGCGGCTTCATGCAGGACTCGACCCATCCGGCCGGTTTTGCCGGTCCGACCGATCTGTCCAGCGGCGCGACGATGCGCCGGGCCTATTTCGGCATCGAGGGCAAAGCCTATAACGACTTCCAGTATGAAATACGCCTGAACGCGGGCGGCAGCGATGGCGGCCTCAATCCCACTTGCACCGCGGCCACCACCATCACCGGCGCGCCGGGCGCGGCGGCGACCACGACCTGTTCGACGGCGGCGATCGGTCCGGGCGGCGAGGGCGATCCGCTGCTCAACAAGATGGCGATCACTTACGTCGGTATCCCCAACTGGCACTTCAATGTCGGCGTGCTTGAGCCATCCTTCATGATGGAAGGCACCACCTCGTCGGCGAACCTGACCTGGCTGGAGCGCCCCGAGATCGAGAACATCGCCGCCGACAGCTTCGGCGCCGGCGACAGCCGCCGCGGCATCGAAGTGGGCTGGTCCAAGACCGACACCTTCTGGTCGGGCGACAACGTCGCCTTCGACGTCGCCTTTACCGGCGGCAAGACCGGCTCGGCCGCGACCCATGGCAATGGCGGCGACGAACAGAGCCAGATCCTGGGCCGTGTCGTCGATCGCTTCTGGTCGGACGGCATCTCCAATTTCCAGGTCGGCATGAGCATCGCCTCGATCCTCTATAGCGGCAACACGGCCGGCGGCGGTTCGCAGACCATCCGCTTCCGCGAGCGTCCCGAGATCCGTGTCGACGGCACCCGCCTGATCGACACCGGCGGCATCGCCGCCAAGACCGGCGACATGATCGCCTTCGACCTGGAAGGCAACTGGCAGAGCCTCTACCTGGAAGGCGAGTGGGCCCAGTTCAAGATGGACCGCATGTGCGGCACCATCTCCGCCACCGCCAATGCGGCCTGCACCAGCACCACCGCCGTCATCGATCATCCCACCTTCGAAGGCTTCACCATCGGTGCGGCCTGGCTGATCACCGGCGAGACCAAGACCTATACGCCGTCGGGCGTCGCTGAAACCCAGGCCGGCTTCGGTGCGCCGGTGCCTTCGCGGCCCTTCTCGCTCAGCGGCGGAAGCTGGGGCGCCTGGGAACTGGTCGCCCGCTACAGCGACACCGACCTCAACTGGAACACCAGCCAGACCGCAAGCACTGCCCAACTGGCCGGCATCGCGGGCGGTGACCAGCGGGTCGTGGCGCTGGGCGTCAACTGGTACCTCAACCGCAACGTCCGCGTGATGCTCGACGACAATATCGTCAAGGTCAAAAAGGGCGTGATCGGCAATCTCAACCGCGACAGCCAGGACCTGAACATCATCGGGCTGCGCGTGCAGTACGCCAACTAATTCCAACACCGGAGACAGAACATGAAAAGACTCTTCAAGACCCTGATGGGCGCGGGTGTCGGCCTTTCCATCGCAACATCCGCCATGGCGGCAGACATCACCGGCGCCGGCTCCAGCTTCGTCTTCCCGATCGTCGCCAAATGGGCCTCGGTCTACAAAGGCAGCTCGGGCGTGGGCCTGAACTATCAGTCCATCGGCTCGGGCGGCGGCATCGCCCAGATCAAGGCCAAGACCGTGACCTTCGGCGCCACCGACAAGCCGCTCACCGCCAAGGAAATGCAGCCCTTCGGCCTGACCCAGTTCCCGGTCATGATCGGCGACATCGTGCCGGTGGTCAATATTCCGGGCGTGGGCCCCGGCCAGCTCACCCTGGACGGCCCGACCCTGGCGGCGATCTTCCAGGGCCGCATCTCGCGCTGGGACGATCCGGCAATCAAGAAGCTCAATCCCGGCGTCAACCTGCCGGGCCGCGCCATCACCGTCGTGCATCGTTCCGACGGTTCGGGCACCACCTTCCAGTTCGCCAGCTATCTGGCGCGCGTCAGCAACGACTGGAAGAACAATATCGGCGCCGACACCGCCATCGACTGGCCGACCGGCGTGGGCGCGAAGGGCAATGAAGGCGTTGCCGGCAACGTCGCCCAGCTCGCCGGCGCCATCGGCTATGTCGAGTATGCCTATGCCAAGCAGAACCATCTGGCGCACGCCAAGATGGTCAACAAGGCCGGCCAGACCGTGCAGCCCACGGTCGAGACCTTCAAGGCCGCGGCCGCCAGCGTGGATTGGGGCCAGGCCGAGAAGAACGCCTACTACGTTCTCTTCGTGGACTCGCCCGGCGCGCAGTCCTGGCCGATCACCGCCACCACCTTCGCGCTGATGTACAAGAATCCGCCGGACGCCAAGGCGACGCAGGACGCGCTGAAGTTCTTCCAGTGGGGCTTTGAAAAGGGCGACCAGCTTGCGCTGGGCCTGGACTATGTCCCGCTGCCCGACAATGCCGTGAAGGCCATCGAGGCCAGCTGGAAGGGTATCCAGGGCTCCGGCATGTGATCTTCCCCGCAAGGTCTTTGACCTCGACTTAGACCTCGACTTGGGGCGGCTCCTTTCCGGCAGCCGCCCCAATTTTTTGGGAGGGCCGTTGTGGCACGGTTTGAGGCG
>CAYQZM010000270.1:0-8567 GCA_964421935.1 uncultured Rhizobium sp.
AGGCCCAGCAGCCGAAACCGAACAGGGTGTTGCCGAAGCTCTGCCACAGCATGGCCAGCCAAACCCAGGCTCCCGCGTGGGACAGGCCGCGCGCGATGGCCGGCCAACCTTCCATTTCCAGCGACAGCGCCAGCAGCGGCGGCACGGCAAACAGCGCCGACCACACCACATAGGCCAGCATGTTCAATTGTTTTTCTTGGTCGCGCCGGACGGGCCCTGCGCGGCTGCCGTACAGCCGCTTCGGGTCGCCGGTCGCTCCCTGGCCTGCCTCCCGGCCTGCCTGGTTGCCCAGGGCCCAGCTCAACGCCGCCAGCAGCACCAGCACAAGGCCCAGCATGGTTGTGCCTTGTCCGGTGTGCGCGGCGATCACGCCCATGCCGGCCAGCGCCAGCGCGAAGGCCAGAAGCTGATGCGGCTTGATCCGCTCGCCGGTGCGCCACATGGCCAGCCCCACAGTGAAGAAGACCTGCATCTGGATCACCAGCGAGGCCAGACCCGGCGGGATATGGCCCTTCATGGCGATGAACAGCAGGCCGAACTGGCCAAAGCCGATGGCCAGGCCGTAAAAGGCCAGATTGCCCCAAGCGACTCTGGGTCTGGGCAGCAACAGACAGCCCGGCAGCAGGACGAAGACAAACCGCAGGGTAGCGAAGAACAGCGGCGGCAGGACGTCCAGCCCCAACCGGATCACCACGAAATTGGTGCCCCAGACAAAGACCACGCCCAGCGCCAGCAATCCGTCGCGCAGGTTCAATTGCGGTTTCATGAACGCCCTCTGGCGCGGAATATAAGGGTCGCCCGCCGGTGCGGCTGTGCAAAGCCCGCATGGCGGGTGCGGCACAGTTTGGGCCTTGATGCGTTCCCTTGACCATGAGTGATCCCGGAAAAAACAGCCCGACACCGCCAACGCCGGCCGAAACCGCCCGCCTGGAAGGCGCCCAGGGCCGCACTGGCAAGCGGCCATCCGACATGCTGGGCGATGGCGCCGTGGACGCCAGCGACCCGAACATGGCCCAAGAGGTCACCGAGGTCGCGGATCAGGTCCATGCGAACGCTTGAAATCGTCATCGCGTTGATCGTGGCGGTGGTGGTTTTCGTCGTTCTCAAGCTGATCGGCTTGCTGGTGAAGTTTGCCCTGATCGCTGCCGTGCTGGGTTTCATCGTTGGCCTGGTACTGGGGCGCATGTTCCGCCGCGCTGCCTAGCCTGTAACCTGACATCCGGCCCCGCGAATTTCTGGCGATATGCTAGAAGGGCGCGGCCATGATCCTGTTTCTGCTTTCCTATCTGGGCGGCGTGCTGACCATTCTCAGCCCCTGCATCCTGCCGGTGCTGCCCTTTGTTTTCGCCCGCTCCGACCAGCCCTTTGCCCGCTCGGGCCTGCCGCTGCTGGTGGGCATGGCCGCCACCTTTGCCCTCATCGCGACCTTGGCGACCGTCGGCGGAAGCTGGGCCGTGCATGCCAATCAGTGGGGCCGCATCATCGCCATGCTGCTCCTGGCCCTGTTCGGGCTTACCCTGCTGCTGCCATCGCTGGCCGACCGGCTGACC
Organism: uncultured Rhizobium sp.; assembly: GCA_964421935.1. Lineage (GTDB taxonomy): Bacteria > Pseudomonadota > Alphaproteobacteria > Micropepsales > Micropepsaceae > Rhizomicrobium. The sequence continues at coordinate 1,551 of CAYQZM010000270.1, forward strand.
CGCCCGCTGGTGGCGCTAGGCTCGCGCCTTTCGAATGACGCCCGCGACACAGGGCCGGGCCGTGTGGGCGCGTCGCTGCTTCTGGGCGTGGCGACCGGGTTCTTATGGGCTCCCTGCGCCGGACCGATCCTGGGCCTGATCCTGACCGGGGCTGCCATCAAGGGCGCCAGCGCATCCACCACGGGCTTGCTGTTCGCCTATGCGCTGGGCGCGGCGACCTCGCTGGCGGCGGCGCTGCTGATTGGCGGGCGTGTCTTTGCCGCCATGAAAAGCTCGCTGGCTGCCGGGGAATGGATTCGCCGCGCCCTGGGTGTGTTGGTGTTGGCCGGCGTTGCCGCCATTGCCATGGGCCTGGACACCGGGCTTCTCACCCGCCTGTCGCTGGCCCGCACCAACGGCATCGAGCAAAGCCTGCTGGAGCATGCCGGACTTGCCCGCAAGACCGAAAGCGTGGCGGTGGCCGGCAGCAATCTGCCGGTGGAAGGCCGGATGCCGGAGCTGAATGGCGCCACCCTGTGGCTGAACTCGCCCCCGCTCAGACGCGCGGCCTTGCGCGGCAAGGTCGTGCTGGTGGATTTCTGGACTTATTCCTGCATCAACTGTCTGCGCGCCTTGCCGTATGTCGAAGCCTGGGCGCGCAAGTACAAGGACCATGGCCTGGTGGTGATCGGCGTGCATGCGCCGGAATTCGCCTTCGAAAAGGTGCCGGACAATGTGCGCCGCGCGGTGAAGGACCTAGGCGTGACCTATCCGGTGGCCCTGGATAACAATCTCGCCATCTGGCAGGCCTTCAATAACCAGTACTGGCCGGCGCACTATTTCATCGATGGAGAGGGCCGCATCCGCCATCACCATTTCGGCGAAGGCGAGTACGACCAGTCCGAGCAGGTGATCCAGCAATTGCTGCGCGAGGCCGGCAACAAGAATGTGCCCGGCGGCATCGTCGATCCCAAGGCGCAAGGGGTACAGGCCGCGGCGACGCCGGACGATCCCGCCCGTTCGCCGGAAACCTATGTCGGCTACGGGCGGGGCGAGAATTTCGCCGCCGGACCCGTGCATCCCGACGAGGCGGCGAATTACCGGACACCTTATCCGCTATCGCAGGGCCGCTGGGGCTTTGACGGACGCTGGACCATTGGGGAAGAGAAATCCTCGCTGGAAAGCGCCGGCGGCAAGATCATCTATCGTTTCCATGCCCGCGACCTGCATCTGGTGCTCGGGCCGGGCGATGACGGCAAACCGGTGCGCTTCAATGTCACCCTGGACGGTCAGCCGCCCGGCGACAATCACGGCATGGATATCGACGCCGCGGGCAACGGAGAAGTCACCAGCCAGCGGCTCTATCAGTTGCTGCGTCTGACGCCGGCCGCCACGGCACAGGGCGACCACACTTTCACCATCCAATTTCTGGACCCTGGCGTGCAGGCCTTCGTCTTTACCTTCGGTTGAAGCCATGGCATCCCCCTCGTGTCGCGGTTTCGAAGTTCGCTGCAGCCTATGACCATGGGGTTTGTCGTTCTTTTCGCCGTCTCGGTATGGGCGGGCATCCAGAATGCGCTGGCAGGCGGTGGCACCTTCCTGACCCTGCCGGCGCTGATGATCACTGACATGACGGCGTTGGCCGCCAACATCACCTCCACGATCGCGCTGTTTCCCGGTCAGGTCGCCTCGAGCTGGGGCGGGCGCCAGCATGTCGCCGGCGCCGGCGGTCTGTCCTTCAAGGCCCTGGTCGTGATCTCGCTGGCCGGCGGCATTGTGGGCGCCATCCTGCTGCTGGTGACGCCGTCGAGCATCTTTCGCCATCTGGTGCCTTGGCTGGTGCTGTTCGCCACCGCCGTCTTCGCCTATGGCAGCTTCGTGCCGCGCAAGGAGGATCGCCCGCCGGTGCTTGGCACGTTCGGCGCGGGCGCGGCGCAGTTCTGCATCTCGGTCTATGGCGGCTATTTCGGCGGCGGCATCGGCTTTCTGATGCTGGCGGCGCTGACGGCGGCCGGCCTTAACATCCGCAACGCCAGCGCCACCAAGAACGTCCTGGCGGGGGTGATGAATGCCAGCGCCGTGGCGATCTTCGTCTTCTCGCCCCAGGTGCATTGGGTGCAGGCGGCCATTTCCTGCGCCGGCGCCATCATCGGGGGGACCATAGGGGGGCTCATGGTCAGCCGGGTGAACCAGAAACTCTTGCGCGCGGCAGCGGTGTTGATCGGTGTAGCGCTTACAATAGGCTTGTTCGTCCGCGCGCCGTGAACCCCCTCCGGCCTTCGCTGGCTCGAGAGCCAGCTACGGCCACCTCCCGCTTGCCGCGCTGCGCGCGAAGGGGAGGGCGGGCCGCCGTGCTGATCGGCATAGCCCTTACCATCGGCCTGTTTCTCCGGGCGCCCTAGGGACGGGGTAGCGGCAATCAGTTCCTAGGCCCGTGTTTCCGTGAACAGACCCTTGCCGGTGGCGGGCGGCAGCTTCACGCCCAGCTTGGCGCGCATGTAATTGACGCTGGCGGCGATATTGTCGTCCACGCTGCCGGTGCCGTCGCCGGGCCGCGGTGCATCGATGTCGAACACCGCCCAACCCTTGAAGTGCTTCTTGCGCATGACGGCGAAGACGGCGGGGAAGTCCACCCCGCCACCCTGACCGACCGAGGCATAGACGCTTTTCTGCTTGTGCTGCTCGGGCGTCGGGCCGGCCTTGTTGCCGCGATATTGCGGGAAGGTGTCTTTCAGATGGAACTCGGTGATGCGCGGGAAGAATTCGGCCGACATCTTTGCCGGGTCCATGCCGCCCAGAACATTGTGCCCGGTGTCCATGATCAGGTGCACATATTTAGGATCGGTGTGCGCCATCACAAAGCGGAAGTCATGCTCGCGCTCCATCGGGCCCCACATGTGCGGATGCAGCGACAACCGCACGCCATATTTCAGGGTGCGCCTGCCGATTTCGTTGGCGACTTCCGACAGGCCCTTGAGCTGGTCGTCGCTGGGGCCGCCTGGCGGGCGCGGGCCCATATTGTTCTTCCAGTGGTCGATGCCCAGCGGCTGCAGGAAGTCTCGGGCGCAGGCTTCCATCTCGGCGATCAATTCCGCCTTGCCTTCGCCGCCCAGCCAGGGATAGGCGGTGGGGCTGCCCCCGAACGGCTTTGAGCCGGGCTTGCGCGGCAGATCGCCAACGCAGGCGATCTGCACGCCGACATCTTTCGCCAGTTTTTTCAGCTCCTCCGGCTTGCCCAGATATTGCACCACCTGGCCGGAATAGGGTTCAAAGCCCTCAAGGCCGTAATGCTTCACATCCTCCAGCATCATCCGCATGTTGGTGGACATCTTCATCGCGCCGTTCGGTCCATCCCAGGCGCCGAAGATGGAACCGGTGGTGCCGAACTTGATGTCCGCGTCCACCGGATCAAGCCCGGCCAGCGCCGGCACGGTGGTCGCGGCCAAAGCGGCACTCGAACAAATGAAGTGGCGGCGGCTGAACATGGCATTCTCTCCCGGCTGTCTTGGGACAGAAGGCTATATCAGCGACGAACAGGCGCAAAGCATCGCTCTCATACTTTGCGGCGCAGCAAAAGCAGCGATGTCAGGGCTTGCCTGTTTTTTTCGGCAGAAAGCGCGTGATGCCGGTCGGTGTGGCCGCATAGAGCGTGCCGTCCGGTCCCAGCGCGACACCTTCGCCCGCCTGATCGTCGGGCACGAAGTATTGCAACTTCCCGGTGCGGGCGCTGCCGATATAGATGCCCTTCTGGCCCTCGCTGTTGTAGTCGCTGGCGTAAAGCGTGTCGTCCGCGGTGATGAACAGACCGCTGGGATGATTGAAGGTGCGATATTCGGTCAGCCACTTGCCGTTCTGGTCGAAGATCTGGATGCGGCCATTGACCCGGTCGGCCACCAGCAGCCTTCCCTGACTGTCAAAGGCCAGAGCGTGCGGGTTGCGGAACTGGCTCTTGCCAGATCCCAGGCTGCCCCAGGCCTTGATGAACTTGCCGTCCGGGGTGAACTTGATGATGCGGGTGACGGTGTCCGGCGGCAGCGTCGGGTCCACCGTGCCGTGACCATCGGCGACGAAGATGTCGCCATTGGGGGCGGTGATCACATCGCCGGGATCGTGGAAATGGGTGGGTCCGCCGCCGGAAACGCCGGCCGTCCCCAGCCGCATCAGCACTTTGCCGTCCGGCGACAGCTTGATCACCTGTTCGCCCTTTGGTTTGTCGTGCGGCCCGCCATGCTTGGCGACGGCCGCATCCGTCACCCAGACGTTGCCGTCCTTGTCGACATGCAGGCCATGCGGCATGGCGAAGAGCCCGGCGCCGATGCTGCGAATGGGACGTCCGGTCCTGGGATCGATCTGATGCACGGCGGCCAGGTTCGAGCCGTCACAGGTGCCGTCGCCGCAGCGATCGATCGCCCAGATCTCGCCATGCGGCCCGATCTCGATGCCGGCGGTGGTGCCCCAGGGCTTGCCATCGGCCAGCTTGGCCCATTGCCGTTGTGGCGGCCCGAACGGATCGGGCAACGGCTTGGGCATGGGCATCTGTCCCATGCCGATGATCGCAGAGCACAGCGCGATCGCGACCACACCAAGGCGAGCCAAGTTCAGCGCTCCTCGCGGGCGGGCGCGGCCGCCGCTTCGCCGGGCAGGGCAAAGGCCAGAATATCCGCGCCATAGGAACTGCCCACGGCGGTGACGAGATACTGCTTGCCATTGTGCAGATAGGTCATGGTGGCGCCGGTCTGGACCTTGTCCATGAACACTGCGCCTTTCTGCTCGCCGGTGGCCTTGTCATAGGCTCTGAGACGCGCGCCCTTGCGACCTGTCTCGTCTGTGAAGAGGCCGCAATCGCCGCAGATCACAAGTGTCTTGGTCGTCAAGGTCCCCAGGATGCCGGACTGGCCGGTACGGGGAATGGTGACGCCCTTGAGCAGCGGATGGTTCTTGATGTGATCAGGCGTTTCGCCATGCACCACCTGCCAGACCATCGTGCCCTTGGCGATATCCAGGGCGCTGATGGTGCCGTAAGGCGGTTTCATCAGCGGGATGCCTTCGATGGAGATCATGCCCGGCACGATGGGATCGTGTAACCCATCGCGCGATACCGAATTGCGCGGCGGGCCGATCGGACCTTTCAGACTGGCCACGCCGCCAAAGGCGCCGCCATTGGCGTCGGCGCTGCCGGCGGAAGGCTGGCCGCCGCGCTGCATCACCTTGCCGTCCCGTCCCACCATCGCGCCGGTGATCTCGAACTGGTTCTTGGCGTAGATGTAGACGATGTGGCTTTCAGGATCGTAGGAACCGCCGGGCCAGTTGGCGCCGCCCTGCAGGCCGGGGAGATTCAAGGCGCCGAAGATCTTGTCATTGACCAGTGGAGGCGGGGTGTAGAGTCCGGCCAGCACATAATGGCTGGCGATCTCGCGCGCCCGTGCCTTGATCTCCGGCGTCCAGTCGACCAGATCGTTTTCGGTCACGCCCTGCTTGGCGAAAGGCGGTGGTGCGGATGGCATGGGCTGGGTGGGCGAATACCATTCGCCGGGCACATCGCCCTTGGGCACTTTCTTTTCCGGAATGGGGAAGACCGGTTTGCCGTTGGTACGGTCCAGCACATAGATCCAGCCTTGCTTGGTGGGCTGGGCGATGGCTTTCACGATTTTCCCGTCGCGGGGGATGTCGCACAGAATGCCGGCACAGGGGATATCGCGGTCCCACAAACCGTGATGGATCATCTGATAGTGCCACTTGCGCTGGCCGGTCTCGATGTCGAGCGCGACCATCGTTTCGCCGAACAGGCCGGGACCGGTGCGTGTCACGCCCACCATGTCGGTCGGCGGCAGCTCGACGCCGACATAGACCAGGCCCAGCTCGGGATCGGCCGACATGGATGCCCAGGAACCGGTATTGCCGGTGGCTTCCGCCTGGCCAGGCGTGGTCCAGGTGTCGTAGCCGAATTCGCCCTTGCGCGGGATAGTGTGGAATATCCATTTGCGCTGGCCGGTCTTCACATCGAAGCCGCGCACATACCCCTTGGAGAAAAGCGTCGGCGCCGCGCCGACCACGATGGTATCGCGCACCACGAATGGCGGGGCATGCAGACCGATGACGCCGCGGTTGGGATCCATCTCCTGATCGTCATTCTGGCGCAAATCCACCATGCCGCCCGTGCCGAAATGGGGATCGGGCAGGCCGGTCTTGGCGTCCAGCGAGAACATGTTGTAGCCGCGGGTGACATAGATCACGCGCTCGTTGGTGCCGTCGGTCCAGTAGCCGACGCCCAGGCCCGGGCCTCCGCGGCTGCCGATACGCTGGCCTTCGTCATAGGTGTGCATCCAGAGCAGTTCGCCGGTGCCGGCATCCAGGCACACCACATCGCGGCGGAAGCCGGCGGTGGTGTAAAGCCGGCCATTGACGCAGAGCGGCGTCGACATGAAATCGGCGTCCAGGCGCGGGCCCAGCGCGTTGGTGGAGAAGCGCCACACCGGCTCCAGCTTGTCGAAATTGGAGGCGTTGATCTGGTCCAGTGGTGAATAGCGGGTGCTGGAGAGATCATTGGCGTAATGCAGCCAGTTGGTCTCGCCGGCCCGCGCGACGGGATCGACCCCGGCGCGCGCCATGGTTGTGCCCATGAGGGCAAAAACTGACGCATTGGCCAGCATGTCTCGACGGTTGAGCATTCTTGGAACGTCCTTCTTCCCCTGTGCCCGCGAACCTAAGTGCAGCGCGCTCCGGCGGCAAGTTTGGGGACAATTCCTTACATATGCACGGTGACGCAGGCCTCATGTTGCGACGCGGGAGCTTGTTTCTGCCGCATTGGCCTCCTACATCTGTCATAGGTGAGGGGGGATGGAGAGAAGAAAGAGCCGGTGCGTCCTATTACGGAATGTTGATCTTATGGTCGCAGACATTCGCCGCGTATTGCACCTCGCACCGCTTCGGCCAAGATTTAATCACCACCTATGTGCCCAGCCTGAGCAACGCAAAGCCTTTATCGCCGACATGTGCTGGCACGAGCTGAAGTCGTTTCTGACCATGGGGGTACGGTAT
>CAYQZM010000271.1:0-25452 GCA_964421935.1 uncultured Rhizobium sp.
GTCCGCCGCTGGTGGCGTCGATGAGCTGCGCGCTAATTCGCAGTTGATTGCCGGCGCGGCGTACGCTGCCCTCGAGCACATAGCGCACGCCCAGTTCGCGTGAGACCTGCTTCACATCGATCGCGCGATGTCTGTAAATGAACGACGAGTTGCGAGCGATGACAAAGAGCCATCGGATGCGGGACAAGCCGGTGATCAAGTCCGCAGAAATACCATCGACGAAATATTCCTGGTCAGGGTCATCACTCATATTAACAAATGGTACTACCGCGATTGAGGGCCGGTCGGGCAGCGGCAGTTGAACGCTTTCCCTTCGGGCTGGGACGCTGACCGCCTCGAACTCACCTTCGCGGACTTCGCCGACAAACCGCAGGCCTTTGCCCGTCTAAAGACCAAGCGCAGCCGGCGCGCATAGTTCTGGACGCCGGGACGCTGGCGGAGATCGAAACATATGGCAGAGATATCTCTGAAGATAGGCGGGCATGATGCCGGAACGCGAAGATTTGCTTTTCCAATTCTCCTGAGTACCGGCACTGGCCGCTGGTTCCGCGCTGGGTAACCAAGGCCATCATCTTGAGGGCTCACGCGTCAGGGTTCAAAAATTTCTGGATGCATGACCTGCGCCGCCCTCACGCAACGTTGCTGCTGAAGAAGGGTGTGAACTTGAAAGTGGTTTCGCAGGCTAAATCACAGAGACGCAAGCACGACGTTGAATATCTGCACCCACGCATTGCCAGGGAAGCAGAAGGAAGCAGCGAGTACAATTGGCGCGATTATTGGGTTTGATCGCCCCTAAAGTCGTCGTAGCTGGCCCAATAGTTACTAGGTGCACACTCATCGGGATCGAACGCCCAGTTATTGGCCGTTGACTTGTCAGGCGCTCGGACCCAGACAGTCCATCTCGTGTGGATGCGCCTCTGAAAGTCCAAATAGGTGCATTGGCAGAGCACCCAAAGTTTTAGCTGCCAACATTTAGCTCATCAGCAATTTCTTGAGTAAGTTGTAATGCAAAGGCAGCAGAACTGGGAGTTGGCTTCTGACCGTCCACGAGCATTCCTGCATCCCACGAGTTGGTAGGTTCGCGCTGGAATGAGGGAGTATCGGGGAGCTTTTCTCCGACATAGAAGCCCGCTCTATACGAGGTCACCTTGGCCGATGTCCGCCCAAAATTGTGGGCGGTGACTTTCTTGATGCAGGATTTGACAGTGGCTTTCCCGGAATTGGGGCGGAAGTCGCTCACCATGTACGTACGCTCTACCGGCGAAAAAGGCTCGGATAAATATCCCGCGAAAAGCATCGCAGATTGGGAAGAGCGACAGAAGGCGCCCCGATTGCGGCATTTTGCGCTGTCTTTGCCTGCGCTCCCGCAAGCTGAAGGGACTGGCGCGTCAACTTATCTGGTCCCAAGGTCAGCCAACCTCGGAACGCAGTAACAGTAACGCGACCAGTAAAGATGGCCACCCGTCCGTTTGGACTTACGCCAAAAGAGCCCCGATCGGCATTTCGCCCGACGTGATAGTTTCTGCGAACAAGAGGCCGCCACTTTTAAACCGAGGGTGCACCATGGTACTCGGAGCGTCAAACTCCTAGCTAAGTCCTTTTACAACAAGCGATGTCTATGCACTCGAAATGCGGCGTAGGTGCAAGCCTACCGTGGGTTCGAATCCCACCCCGTCCGCCAGCTTTCCTCTCAAAAACCCGTAGTGGGATTCCCGGTTGTCCTTCGCTGCTCAAGTGGCGCGCAAGCCTTCCGCGACGGGAAGGCGCGCGGCATGGATCGCGGGCAAGACACCGCCCAGAAGGCCGATCAGCGAGGCCCAGACAAGACCAAGCGCGATCAGCGTCGGCGAGACGGCGAGGTGAAAGACATTGTTGTACCAGATGTCCTGCACGCCATCGAAAAGATCATAGGCTATCGCGGCGCCGATCACCCCGCCCGTTAGCGACAACAGCAAACCCTCCGCCGCCACTGCGAACGCCACCGGAAAGGCCCCGAAGCCCAACGCTCGCAAGGTCGCAATCTCGACACGCCGGATCGTCACTGCGGAATAGAGAATATTTACCGAGGCCAGCAGTGCGCCAAGGCCAAGAAGCAGGCTGACGCCATACGAGAGTTTGTCATTCAGGTCGGAAAATTCCGCCGAGCGGCGATTGTAATAATCCGATTGCCGCTCCACCGTGACCTGCAAGGCCGGGTTGGTGGTGATCGCCTGCTTCAGCGCCGCAAGGCCGTTCTCTCCTGCCAGCCGCAGGATCACCGAACTATAGGCAGGGTGGCGCATGACCGCCCTGATCAGGTCGGTGTCGGCAACCAGCTCGGACTGCACCACATCGTCATTGGTCCGGAACACACCGACCACCGGCCACGGCCCGTCCGGCATTTCCACTTTGTCGCCCAGACCTACGCCCAGAAATTGTCCAGGCGCTTCCGCGCCGACGACCAGTTCTCGTTTTCCCGGGTGATACATGCGGCCGGCGATGATGTGAAATTCCGGCCGCAGGGCCATTGCGGTCGGTCCGAAGCTGCGCAACAGGATATAGCCATGTCCGCCGCTGTCCCGCCGCCGCACATCGAGGCCGGTCAGGATTTCCGCATCGGCGATCGCCCGGCCTTTGGCGTCGCGCGCGATGCCGGGACCGTCCTTGATGATTGCCACTTGCGCCGCGCTGATCGTTCCATTGCCTTCGGCCTGCGCACCGGCCGCCAAGATGATGGCACGGTCGGGACTGCCAGCGCGCTGCCATGCATGGCGCAGGCTCAATGTCACGGAAAGCATGGAGAGCAGAACGGCCACCACGCAGGCAACGCCGGCCACGATCACGAGCGATGCCCAAACTCTCTTTTTGAGGCTCACCAGATTGAGCCAGACAGCGGCCAAGCAACTGCGCAGGAAGATCATGATCGCCCTGCCAGGATCGCAGCCACGTCCAGCCGCTTGAGGCTCCGCGCCGGCAATACCACGCTCAGGAGCGCCAGCAGGGCGGCGGCGGTCAGCGCTTCCCCGATGACGGCAGGCGAGAGATAAGGTTCGGGCAGGCCCAGGCCGGGAAGAAGTGCGGGAATGCGCTCGCTGAGCAGGGCTGCCGCGCCCAGTCCCAGGGCCGCGCCCAGTATGGCGGGCGCCAGAGCCTCGGCGAACACCAGGGCGATGACGCCCGCGTCGGAGTACCCCACCGTCTTCAGCACCGCGAATTCACTCAACCGCTCGCGCACCGATTGGGCCATGCCGTGGGCGGTGAGAAGAAGGATCATGAACAGGCCCACCAGCGCCACGCGCCGCGTCACGGCCGCGACATTGACGGCCGCAGTGGCGGCGTCGTTGCGCGTCATGACTTCAGGTTCGCTGCGCGTGGGCGATGGCGGAATCCGCGAAACGCGCGTCAATAGCAACCGCGGTATTGTCCGCATCCGCTGCATCCTGCACCACCGCCTGGAACCAGCCGGCCTTGGCCTGGTCCGCGGCCGGCCGCGAGAATTTGTAGTATTGATAGCTGCCGAAGCTGAAGCCGCCCGGCCAATAGGGGGTGTCGTCCAGTACGTCCAACACCTCGAACTGCCATGCGTGTCCGCCGTCCGCGCGTGGGATGCTGGAAGAAACGATATTGAAGACGGCGCCCTTTTTCACGCCCCACTGGGTGGCGGTAATGCGGCTGATGAAAACCCCGTCACGCTTGGTCTGCCACTGTGACCACTGGGCGGGCGAGAGCGGCACATTGGGCCAGCCCGCGGCGGTGTCCACCATCATCACATAGGCATGGGTCTTGGGATTGCGGTAATAGCCGAACACCGACCCTCCGGCCGAAACAGCGGCGACATTGGGCATGGCGGCAATCTGCTGGCCCATCCCATCGGTGAGATTGTCGGCAAACCGCGCCCCCACAAGAACCACTTTGCGGTTGATGATGTCTTCCGCCCGGCGGAAGCCGGCGTCGGTCCCCATCATGGTTCCAAAAAGGGTGAAGGCCACGGTCACCGACAACAAAGTCAGGATGGTCCGCAGCTTCCTCCGCACCAGCGCCGCCCACACCAGGGGAAGATATTTGAGCATTGAGCTGTTCTCTATGCCGGCGCGGATCTGAAAGTTGCAATCTAGCTGATCACCAGCAGGAAGCTATATGGGATGTCGATGCCCCCGCTTCGCCTGCATCCGCTGGGTTAATGGCGGTTCATGTACTTTTCCGGGTACAAATTCTTAAGGGCTTTTGCCTTTGATCGACGCACCACGGTGCCGCGCTGGGGCTCGCATCGTGGGTGAGCGTCAGGCTTAGCAATGCCATTTATCAGCGGAGAAAAAGCAAAAGCGCTCAGCGAGCGGCGTTCGCAAACCCGCCGGCGCGTCTCGCTGGGCAGCTGGGTCGTCAGCCTGGATGGCACCCAGGTGATTGCCTGCCAGACCCAGGATGTCTCCGCCAAGGGCGTGCGCGTGCGCCCAAAAGAACCTCAGACCCTGCCCAAGACGCTGTTCTATCTCGATATGAAGGACCGCATCGCCTATGAGGCGACCGTGCGCTGGCAGGAAAAGTCGGAAGCGGGCCTGGAATTCACCAAGGCCTATCGCTTCAGCGACATGCCGTCCGCGGAATTGAAAAAGCTCGTCCAGGACCTCTGATTTCAGCCGGCGGGGCGAGCCCAAAACTGCGCAAGCGATGGCCGATCAAGGCTTTATCGTCGGAAGGCAGGCGGGTGGATCGTGGCCGCATCTGCCGATAGATTGAGCGCCGGGGTTATCGTGGAGTGCCGCGATGGGTCAGATGCGGTTTGCCGGGACATGGTTTTTTGCAGCGGGCCTGGCCCTGGCGGCGGCAGCGCCTCTGGCGGCGCAGCAGCTGGCCACCTCCACCTGTACTTCGACCAGGGACCGTCCGCCCGCCTGCAATGCGGTGCGCGGCGACCGCTCGGAGGGTTGGGCGGCGCAAACCCGTTCCGAGGTGATGGCGCGCAACGGCCTGGTCACCACCAGCGAGCCGCTGGCGGCGCAGACAGGCCTGGACATCCTGCGCAAGGGCGGCAATGCGGTGGACGCGGCGGTGGCGACGGCCGCGGTGCTCAATCTGATCGAGCCCATGAACGAGGGCATGGGCGGCGATCTCTTCGTCATCGTCTACACCGCCAAGGATCACAAGCTGCATGTGCTGAACGCCAGCGGCATGGCGGCGGGCGGCCAGACCCTCGCCTTCATGAACAGCAAGGGCTATCGCGCCGATCCGGCCAACTGGGGTCCGGGCTCCGGCATGCCCCAGCGCGGGATTCTCGCCGCCACTGTGCCGGGCGCGGCCTGGGGCTGGCAGGAGGTGCTGGACAAGTACGGCACCATGACCTTCAAGCAGGTGCTCGAACCCGCCGCCACCTACGCCAGCCAGGGCGTGCCCCTGATCGAGCGGGCGGCGTTCGACTGGCATCTGCCCAACGCCATCGGCCCCAAGCCCTCGGATCCTGCCAATTGCTGCACCGCGCCGGATCCAGATTCCATCCATGCCTGGTACATCAATGGCCGCCAGCCCAAGGCGGGCGAGATTTTCCGCAACCCTGATCTGGCCAAGGCCTTCCGTCTGCTACAGGCGCAGGGACGCGATGCTTTCTACAAAGGCGACATCGCCAAGGCGATCGTCGCCAAGGAAAGGGCGCTCGGCGGCACCATGACTATGGAAGACCTGGCCGCCTACAAAGGCGAGTGGGTCGAGCCGGTGCTCAGCGCCTATCACGGCTTCACCTTGGCGGAGCTGCCGCCACCCAGCCAGGGCTTCGCCGCCAATGAGATGCTGGGCATCCTGGCGGCCTGCGTGGGCACGGTCTATCCGGGCCAGACCCTGGCGTCACTCGGGCCGACCGATGCGCGCTACTGGCATCTGCTGGTGGAAGCCAAGAAGCTCGCCTATGGCGATCTCATCGCGGTTAATGGCGATCCGAATTTCAATCCGGGGCTGGGCGACAAGGTCAAGGCGCTGTTGACGACCGAGCACGCGCAAAGCCTGTGCGGCAAGATCAATCCGGGCAAGGCGTCCGCCACCGCGCCCGGTCATGGCATCAGCAATGGCGACACCATTGTGCTATCAACAGCCGACCGCTGGGGCAACATGGTCTCCTGGGTCAACAGCAACTATTCCGGTTTCGGCTCGGGTATCACCGTGCCAGGCTACGGCTTCCTGCTGCACAATCGCGGCGGGCTGTTCTCGCTCGATCCCAGGAGTCCCAATGCCATCGCCCCGCACAAGCGGCCGTTCAACACATTGGCTGCCGCCTTCCTGATTCAGGGTCCGCATGCCGAAGGGCTGGTGAATGGCCAGCGCATGGCGTTTCAGCTGATGGGCGGCGACATGCAGGCGCAGGGCCACGCCCAGATGGTAGTCAATCTGGTGGACCTGGGCGCCAATCTGCAGGCCTCCACCGACATGGCGCGATTCCATCACGAGCAGATCGGCAACAAGCTGGGGCTGGAAACGCTGCTGGCGGCCCTGGTCGGGCCCAAGCTGAAGGCGATGGGGCATGATGTGATCGCCGTGAATGGCGCGGCGGTCGGCGGCTATCAGGCAATCCTGTTCACGCCGGATCCCAAGGAGCCGGCGCCCGATCCTGCGAAGACATCGCAGCGGCCGATCAATGGCACCTATCGCGCCGGCACCGATCACCGGAAAGACGGCCTGGCCGCGGGCTGGTAATCGCCTCAGCCAAAGCCGGCGAAGATACCGTTCATCTGCTTGCCGGGAATGGCGCCGGCAAGACCCTCGAACGAGCCGTCGCGCATCTTCTCCGCCGCCGCCAGCATCGCGCTCCAGGCTACCCGCGCCAGGGTGCCGCCCACACTGATGCGCCGCACGCCCAGATCGGCCAGTTCCGCCACCGTGAGGCCGGGACCCCACACCAGCACATTGACTGGCTTGGGGGCCACGGCGCGGATCATGGCGGCGATGTCCTCTTTCTTCTTCACGCCTGGCGCATAGAGACAGTCGGCGCCGGCTTCCGCAAAGGCAACCAGCTTGTCGATCGCGGCGGTGATGGCGTCGGAGTCAAACAGCATGATCTCCGCCCGCGCCACCAGCAGCACGTCCTGGCCGGTCGCGTCGATCGCGGCGCGCGCGGCGCGGATGCGCTCCACCGCAAAAGGCAGCGCGTGCAGGTTGCCCCTGCCGCCTGGTGTTTGATCCTCAATGGAAAGGCCGGCGATGCCGGTGTTGACCGCCAGCCGGACATTGGCGGCGACATCATCGGGCTCGACGGCGAAACCATACTGGAAATCCGCATTCACCGGCAGGTCCACCGCAGCAGACAGCGCCGCCAGATGTGCCAACGCCTCATCGCGCGATACCGCATAGTCGGGACGCCCGGTGGTCCAGGCATGGCCCGAACTGGTACTGGCCAGGGCCTGAAAGCCCAGATGCTGGAGCAGCCGGGCGCTGCCCACGTCCCAGGGATTGGGAATCACAAAACAGCCGCTCTTGTGCAGTTCGCGAAAGCGGGCGCGTTTGGATGCCGTGTCTGTCATCGCGGAGACCTCCTTGCAGCGGCTTCATGCTAACGCGCTCTGCCGTTCGCGCCATGCCAGCCCCTACACGGCAGCCATGCACGGAGGTTGGGTTTTGCCGCGACGCCCTGTTAGGCTTTGCCGGCAGGAGCAAACAGATGAAGATCGATATCGAAGACTTCCGGGCCCCCGAGGACAAAAAAGTCCATCTGCGCAATTGGCCGACGGAAACAAGGAAGGTCTACCGCTCCAAGACGCACTACGAAGAGCTTCTGGCCGATCATGTCGACCGGCTGGATAAGCGTCAGCGGCTGCTTTATGCCTCCAACCGCTATGCCGTGCTGCTGATCTTCCAGGCCATGGATGCCGCCGGCAAGGACGGAGCGATCCGCCATGTGATGTCAGGTGTCAATCCGCAAGGCTGCCAGGTCTTCAGCTACAAGCATCCCAGCCCAACCGAGCTGGCCCATGATTTTCTCTGGCGCACCACCCGCGATCTGCCCGAGCGCGGCAAGATCGGCATCTTCAACCGGTCCTATTACGAGGAAGTGCTGATCGCCCGGGTCCATCCCGACATTCTCAAGGCAGAGAGCCTGCCGAACGGAGATGGCAGGAAAATCTGGGAGCATCGTTTCCGCGCCATCCGGGACCTGGAATGGCATCTGCACAATAGTGGCACCCGCATCGCCAAAATCTTCCTGCATCTTTCCAAGGAGGAGCAGCGCAAGCGCTTCCTGGCGCGCATCGATGATCCCGACAAGAACTGGAAGTTCAATGCCGCCGATGTGGACGAGCGCGGCTACTGGAAGGACTACATGCACGCCTATGACGAGGCCATTGCCGCCACCAGCACCAAACAGTGCCCATGGTACATTGTGCCGGCCGATGACAAGCGCAACGCCCGGCTGATCGTCTCGGAGATCGTCGTCGGGCTGCTGGATGGGCTTGATCTGCACTATCCGCCGACGGGAGCGGAGCGGCGGCGCGAGTTGCAAGCCATTCGCAGACAGCTCTCGAAATAGCCGCGTTGAGCGATCGCGCAAATCGTCCTAGCCTAACGGCCAGGGGGTTGGGGTTATGAGATTGCGCATGATCCTTGCGGCGCTGCTGTTGGTGGCGGTCGCCGCGGGTTGGCTGGCTTGGAAGTGGCTGGGCAGGGACGTGGGACTGGCCAGCACCGATATCATCGAAGCGCCTGACGGACATGCTTATCGCTATATCGCGGCACCCGATATCAGCTGGCAGGAGGCCCGGGACGCGGCGGCGCGCCAATCCTGGCACGCGCACCAGGGCTATCTGGCGACGATCGATGATTCAGCCGAATACCAGTTCGTGGTAGACCGGCTGTTTCCCACGACCTATCCCGATGTCACCTATCTGGGTGGCCGCCAGACCGCGCCGGGCGAGTGGCGCTGGGTAACAGGGCCGGATGGCAAGGCCGATGGCGGCAGGGGCACCTTGTTCTGGCGCGGTGACGAACAGGGCGCCGCCGAAGGCGGACACTATGCCAACTGGATGTCTTCGGCCTTTCAGCATGGCGGCAAGTGGGATGTTTCGCATGTCTGTTGCGTCACGCTTTTTTCCTACAGCGTGCCGCAATTCTCGACCTCTCTCGGCAATGGCGATGCCGAGGAGCATGTCGCCGGTTACATCGTGGAGTTCGGCGACTAGCCTTTGACGGGTGAACGAAGCCGCCTAGCGCGCCGACCGCGGCCCGTGATCGGCGCCACCCTCTGGCTTGCCCTTGTTGGGGACCGGGGTCTGCTCATCTGACACACGCTGACCGGGCCGCATCGAAGGCTGGTTGGCCTTCTGGTCACCCGCGCCGGCTTGTTTGTGGGTGTTGCCCACGCTGCCGATGGACTGGCCCATCAGTGCCTGCCTTTCCCGCCGTCATGGATGAATTTGTGGAAGCGGCTCTTCTTTCCGTCCTCGGTCTGGTCCTGATAGAGGAAAGTCAACTTTGCCTCGTCGAACTTCTCGAAGAACTCGCCCCAGGTCAGGACGTCCAGGGCTCTGTCCTTGGGGTCGAAATCCAGCCGCAGAATACCCGGATCGCTGGGGCTACGGGTGTCGGCCACGGCGGAGGGCTTGCCGCCGCGCTCTTCCGCCCAACGGCGGATGGTGTCGTGGTCGCGGGTGGTTTTGGCGTCGGACATGGGAACTCCAAAGAGAAACTGCTGCCGGCCCTCTTCATCTCGCCGCGGCCGGCAGCAGCATTCGGTTGTTACTGCCAGTCGCGGCTCACATTGTAATACGTGTAGGTCTGTTCCCGGATATCGCCCAGGCTGCCATCATGCTTGGTGAGATCCTTGAGCTCATAAGCCGGCGCGTTTTCCAGCCGGTCCTTCGATAGCGGAACGATGTAGCCGCCCTTGTTCTCGTCATAGTCCAACAACGACCATGGGACGGGATAATATTTCTCGCCCATGCCCAGGACGCCGCCAAAGCCGAGAGCGGCGAACATGATGCGGTTGGACGTCTTGTCCAATACCACGTCCTCTACGGTACCGATCTTGTCGCCGCTGCCGTCGTAAACGGCCGTGCCTTTGACCCGTGATGCAAGAATAGCGCTGGTGTGACCGCTGCTGGTCGTCATGGTGTCCTCCAATTGGCTGTGGTGCGGTAACGGGGCGAAAGCCGTCTTGTTGCCGGAACTCGTTGGAATTTGACGAAATTTCCGCGAGCGCGCGTTTTGGCACCGAAATTCGGAGCGGACGGGAGAAACCCGGTTCCGCGCGGCACGTTCCGTCACAGCAATTCCAGAGAGAGGATCACATGTCCGTCAGAAGCTCGATCGAACAGGCCACCAAGACCGTGATGGGAGCGCTCAGTCCCGGTGAAGGCGAAACCGACATTCTCGACACACTGCAGACCGAGCATGACGAGGTACAAAGCCTTCTGGAACGGCTGGCCGAGAGCGACAGCGGCCGCGAGCAGAAATCCCTGGTCGCCAAGATCAAACAGGCCCTGATCCCGCATACCAAGGCCGAAGAGAAGGTCGTTTATGATGCGGTTCTGGCGCTGCGCGGCAAGGAAGCCAAGATAGACGGCAATGAAGGCTATTTGGAACACGGCCTGGCCAGCGAAACCCTGAAGAAACTGGACAGGCTCACCGCCAACACGCCGGAATTCAAGGCGGCCGCCAAGGTGCTGAAGGAGCTGATTGACCATCACGTCCAGGAAGAGGAACGGAACATCTGGTCGCAGGTGAAGGAGAATTTCTCCGGCGAGCAGCGCGAACGGATGAACCGCGATTTCCTGGCGGCGAAGAAGCGCGTGAAGGTGAGCTAGGCCGCGGCCCGGGCGAAGGGACTTAAGCCCAGCCAGGTCTGGATATCCGCCGTCAGCTTGCGGTCGCCGGTGATTTTGAGCCGGCGGCCGGAGACGGCCTGCCGCACGGTTTCCAGGCCCATCCAGATGGCGGTCATGGTGCGCAGGTCCGTCGCGACATAAAGGTCCACGTCAAAGCCCGGATCGATCGAGCACAGGTCGACGCCGGCGCCCGGATCCACCAGCAGCCACCAGTTCCGTTGGGCGGCGGGCAATTCCGGATACTGGAAGGATATGGTGCTGCGCCGCCGGGGCAGCGGCCTGGGATCGAGGTTGCGCCGCATGTCCCACATCAGCAGCGAGACATCCAGCTTGGTGAGCGACAGTTCGGAAGAGACCCAGCGCTGGCCCCAGCGGCCAAAGGCCTCGATTACGGGCTTCAGATCGTCGCCCGCCTCGGTCAGGCGATAATCCAGGGTGCCGGGCTCGCCGCGCACCGGACGGCGCATGATCAGGCCCGCCTGCTCCAGTTCCTTCAGCCTTTGCGACAGCAAGGCCGGCGACATGCGCGGCACCCCGCGCCGGAGCTCATTGAAGCGGGTCGAGCCTGCCATCAGTTCGCGCAAGACGACCATCGTCCAGCGGGTGCAGAGAATTTCGGCGGCCATCGCCACAGGGCAGAACTGGCCATAACTCGTATTGCTCATGGCAGCCTCCAGTTGCGGGCAGATTAGGGCCCGGGCAGGGGCCGTTCCAGTTCAGAATCTGTAGCGGCGGGGCTTCAGATGCTGAACTGGCTGCTGGGGTACCGGTCTGGAAAAAGAGCGGCGGCAACCAACGCAAGGAGTAAACATGCCACTCGTCGATATCCAATTGATCCGGGGTGTTTTCACACCGGAGCAGAAGAACACCATGATCAGGAAAGTCACCGACGCCATCGTCGCCGTGGAAGGCGAGGCCATGCGCCAGGTCACCTGGGTTCGCGTCCAGGAGACTGAGAGCGGGGAATGGGCGATCGGCGGCAAGCCGCTCACCGTGGCCGACGTGAAGGCCATGGCCGGTGGCGGCGTGAAAGCGCTCGCCGGCTGACCTGAATGAACAGGCGCGGTGGATTTTCCGCCGCGCCTGCTTCACGCCCCTATTTTACGAAGTCGGCCACGATCGAGATGGGCGCCCCGCCGGCGCGCCGGTCATGGGGCAGCGCGCGTTGCACATACATCTCGTTTTCCGGGAACGGTTCGGCCAGAAAAGCATGGTCGTCCAGGAAGCCCTGCCAGAAGGTGATCTGGGTTTTGCGGATTTCCGAATTCAGCACCAGATGGGTGATCAGCTCATAGCGGGGAAACCAGAGATGGGCCTCGCCATTCCCGCTGAAGCGGATACGGGCATCGCCGGTGGTGGAATCGAAATAAGGCTCGGCGCCCATCAGCAGGTCACCCGTGACCCGCCCCCGCCAGTCATAAACCGAGCGCCGGCGATGCACGGGGCTGCGATAGTCCGGCACCGAAAGCCGGAAGACGCCGCCGGGTTTCAGCACCCGGTAGATTTCATCCAGCACAAACGGCACCCGCTCGAACGGCAAATGTTCGAGTACGTCCTGGGCCTGGATTTTGGCGATGCTGTTGTCCCCGTAGGCGAGCGCCGCTGTCAGGTCGTGCCGGACCTCGCGCGCATGGGCAGGCTCCAGCGCCAGGCCGACGAAATTGGGGATCTGATACTGGCGCTCATGAGGACCGAGAGCGCCAAAATAGAGGTAAGGCTCCATAAGCTAGTGTCCCGATTCCGAAATTCGTATGACCTTTATATCGGGCCACGCCGAATTTCGGAATCGAGGGACACTAGCGAATTATTGATTCCAGTGTCGCTCGGTTTCGAAGTTCGCCTTTGAGGCCGATATCGATGGTGTGGCGAACTTCGAAACCACGGCCTGCCAGTATTTAGTGGGAGGGCAGCGCCTTCAAGTCGGCCTCGGCCTTGGCGACGTCCACCTCGGAAAGGTCACCGCCGGAAGCGGCCTGCAGCTGCTTCAGGCTCATACTTTTGAAGATGGCGAACTCGGGCGCCGTCAGCAGGCCCGGCAGATCCTTGTTGAGCACCGCCACGGCGGCGGGGTCGGCCGCCAGCTTCTCCACCGGCGTGTCGCGGCTGTAGTTGGGTGCGGGGGCACTGACCGTCGTGTCGGCCGGCGCGTTGGCCGGAGCATCCTCGGCAGCAGCGGGCAGGGTCAGCAACAGCAATCCAACCCAACTGTATCGAAGGAGCATGCGGGGTCTCGCTTGGCGCTGCAAAGTGTGAGCGAAAGACGCGCGAGCGTGCAATGGAGCGATCGGCTCCATATGTCGCAATCTGTATTACGATTGCGACATACTGTAGAGCGGCGACAGTTACACGCGCATATCCACAGAGCGGTAAAGCCGCGGATCGGCCGGCGGGATACGCTTGAACGGGGATTTGGCCGCCAGTCTCTCCTTGCGGTTCTCCAGCGCCTCTGCCGCCAGCAGATAGACCGCCTGGTCCGGCTCGGGCAGCGTGCCATTGGCGAGCTGGCGCAGCTTGACCGCCAGGGAAAGCAGATTTCTCAATTCCTTTGCGCGCGCCGAGAGACCCATACTGGAAGAATGCGCGCAAAACCCGTCCGGGCCCACAACTCGCGATATCCTGGTAAAGCGTCGGTCAAGACATTGTGGCGGCATTCTGTCTTGTAATTGCTGCAACGCAACATAAGATGGCCGAAGGATGAGCGGACAATGGTGCGTCTGATGAGATCTGACGGATTGAAGCCCGGCGCCCGGGCCATGGCTCCCCAGCCACGCCCCCTGCCTTCGGCCGATCCTTTCATCCAGGTCCCATTCGCGCCCAATCCCGGCAACCTGCGCATGTTCGTGCACATGCCGCGCGGTCTCAAAGCCGGCGCCCCGCTGGTGGTGGTGCTGCATGGCTGCGGCCAGAGCGCATCAGCCTATGGCGTCGAAGCCGGCTGGTGGCAGTTGGCCGAGGAAATGGGCTTTGCCCTGCTGGCGCCCGAACAGAAGGCGGTCAACAACCCCAACACCTGTTTCGACTGGTTCAATCCGGAAGACATCACGCGTGGCGAAGGGGAAGCTGCTTCGATCGCCGCGATGATCCGCACCGTGATAGAGACCTATCATCTGGACAAGAACCGCGTCTTCATCACGGGCCTATCGGCCGGCGGGGCCATGACGGCCGTGCTGCTGGCCACCTATCCAGAGCTGTTCGCGGGCGGCGGGATCGTTGCCGGCCTTCCTTTCGGTGCCGCGCTGAATGTGCGCGATGCCTTGGAAGCCATGCGTAGCGCTCTACTGCGCACGCCGCGCGAATGGGGCGATTCGGTGCGTGCGGCCTCGCCCTGGCCTGGCCCCTGGCCAAGGATCTCGATCTGGCATGGCGCGCTGGACGCAACCGTGAACATCAACAATGCCCAGGCCAGCGTGGCGCAATGGGCCGATCTGCACGGCCTTGCCCTGGCTGATGCACGGCAGGAGATGCTGACCGGCGCCGTGCGGCTGAGCTGGGGCGACCAGATGGAGCTCTATACGCTTCCCCTCCTGGGCCATGGCACGCCGATCGACTCCGGCGATGTGGGCGTGCCCGCGCCTTTTGTGCTGGAGGCGGGTATTTCCTCCGCCCGGCGCATGACCCAGTTCTGGGGCCTGGCCGCCCCCGCCACGGTGCAGGAGCCGGCGCCACAGGTCTCGGTCATGCCGAAAATCGAGGCGCTGCTGACGGTTCAGGCGGCAGCGGCGTCGGCCGGCAGAGACAACTTTGTCCTGCGCGCCCTCAAGGCGGCCGGCCTGATCCGCAAAGGGTGAGCCTATAGGCGTCCCACCAAAATCAGGATCAACACGATCAAAAGCACCAGGCCCAGGCCGCCCGATGGGCCATAGCCCCAGGCGGTGGAATAGGGCCACAGGGGCACCGAGCCCAGGATCAGAAGTATCAAGACAATCAGCAATACCAGGCGAAGCATATGGGTCCTCTCGCGATTATCGGGCGGTAACGCTTGAGTTCCCGGGAAGTTCAGGGTGACGCCTCGCGGGGGCTTGGATACGCTGGGCCTATGGCAAAAACGAAATCCGTTCTGGAGACGCGGCGGGACCAGATGTTCCCCCAGCTCTCATCCCAAGAGATCGAGCGGCTGAGCCGGTTCGGCGGTGTGCGGGAATATCGGGCCGGTACCGTGATCACCAAGGCCGGAATGGTCTCCGAGGGCCTGGTCTTTGTCCTCAAGGGCGAGATCGAGGTGAAGCAGGGCGGGACGGTGTCGCAGCGCCAGACCATCGTCCGCCATGAGCCGGGCCATTTCCATGGCGAACTGGCGCAGCTTTCCGACCGGCCCTCGCTGGTGGATGCGGAGGCGCTGACCGAGGTGGAGGCCCTGGTGGTGCCGGCGGCGCGCCTGCGCGACGTTCTGGTGCAGGAAGCCTCGCTGGGCGAACGCATCATGCGGGCGCTGATCCTCAGACGTGTGGGCCTGCTGGAGGAAGGTCAGACCGGTCCCGTCCTGATCGGGCCTTTCGGTTCAGCCGACATGCTGCGGCTGGAGAATTTCCTACGGCGCAATGGCCATCCGCATCGGGCGCTGGATTCCGTCACCGATTCCTGCGCCCAGACCTTGCTGAAGCGTTTCACCATCCAGCCCGAGCACCTGCCCATCGTGCTCTGCCCGGGCGGGGAGATTTTGCGCGATCCCACCGAAGGTGAACTGGCGCGCTGCATCGGCCTGGTCAAACCCATCGATGCCAGCACCGTTTATGACACGGCCATCGTGGGCGCGGGACCGGCCGGCCTGGCCGCCGCCGTCTATGCGGCGTCCGAAGGGCTTTCGACCCTGGTGCTGGACTGCCGCAGCTTTGGCGGCCAGGCGGGTGCTTCTTCCCGCATCGAAAACTATCTGGGCTTTCCCACCGGCATTTCGGGCCTGGCCCTGATGGCGCGTGCCTATAACCAGGCGCAGAAATTCGGGGCCCAGATCGCCATCCCGGACGAGGCGCTAACCTTATGCCCGAACAGCGCGCCTTTCCGTATCGGCCTGGGCAACGGCGAGACCGCCGTGGCGCGCACCATCGTGCTGGCGGGCGGCGCGCGCTACCGGCGGCTGGATATTTCCAACCTCTCCGATTTCGAGGGCACCTGTGTCCACTACTGGGCGAGCGCGATCGAAACCAAGCTCTGTTCCGGCCAGGAAGTGGCGCTGACCGGCGCCGGCAATTCCGCCGGCCAGGCTGTCGTGTTCCTGGCCGAGCAGGTCAAGAAGCTCTGGATGATCGTGCGCGGCAGAAATCTGGAAGCGACCATGTCGCAATATCTGATCGACCGCATCCGCAGCCTGCCCAATGTCGAGGTCCTGACCCATACCGAGATATGTGCCCTGGAGGGCGAGCCCGGCCTGCTCAAGCGCGTGCGCTGGAAAAATCGCGACACCGGAAAGACCGGCGAGCACGAGATCGGCCATGTCTTTTCCTTTATCGGCGCCGAACCCAATACGGACTGGCTGCACGGTTCGGGTGTGCATCTGGACGACAAGGGCTTCATCATCACCGGCAGCGACAATGCGCATTTGCTGGCAACCAGCCGCGACGGCGTCTTCGCGGTGGGCGATGTGCGCTGCGGCTCGGTCAAGCGGGTGGCAGCCGCGGTGGGCGAAGGCTCGACGGTGGTCTCGGCCATCCATGCCTTCCTGGCGCGTCAGCGGGAAGCAGCGCACCGGGAGGCGGCGCAGTGAGCAACCCGGATTTTTGTTCTCACCTGGATACCATCGCCAAGGTCACGCCCAGCGCCAAGGGTTGCGAGGAATGCCTCAAAAGCGGCGATGAATGGTTGCATCTGCGCATCTGCCGGACCTGCGGGCATGTCGGCTGCTGCGACTCCTCCAAGAACAAGCATGCCACCAAGCATTTCCACCGCAGCAAGCATCCCATCATCGAGGGCTATGATCCGCCCGAGGGATGGGGCTGGTGCTATGTCGACGAGGTGATGTTCGATCTGGGCAGCAATGTCACGCCCCAGCTCGGCCCCATCCCTCGCTATTATTGAGGGCGCCATGTGGGAGAAGGTTCAGGAAGGCTTTGATGTATTCCTCACCGAGGGCGGCAAGTCTTTCGGCGCGGTGCGCCAGCTTCGCAAGCGCGAGCTGGTGATCTATGTCGAGAATGCCGGCGATTTCGACGTGCCGTTCGCGGCCGTGAAGGATGCGGGGGCGGGCAAAGTGGTGCTGGACGAAAAGCAGCTGTCGCCGAAGCTGCGCGAGGCCATCATCAATGCGCACCGGCGCGAGGATCCGCGGATCTGAATTTTTTGGGGGGATAATGAAAAAGCTGATCTTGGCCAGCCTGGTGCTGGCCCTTGCCGCGCCTTGGACGGCGCCCGCATCCGCGCGCGAACGCTGGACGGCGGGAGAGGCCAATGCCTGGTACGCCCAGCAGAAATGGCTGGTGGGCAGCAACTATATCCCCGCCGATGCCATCAACGAGCTGGAGATGTGGCAGGAGGCCAGCTTCGATCCGGCCCGGATCGACAAGGAGCTGGGCTGGGCGCAAGGCATGGGCATGACCACCATGCGGGTCTTTCTGCATGACGCGCTGTGGCAGCAGGATGCGCCCGGCTTCAAGAAGCGCATCGGCGTCTTTCTGGACATCGCCGCCCGTCACGGCATCAAGCCGCTGCTGGTGCTGTTCGACAGTTGCTGGGACCCCAACTACAAAATGGGGCCGCAGCATCCGCCCATCCCCGGGGTGCACAATTCCGGTTGGGTACAGTCGCCGGGCGCCAAGGCGCTGGCCGACGTCAACCAATATCCACGCCTGGAATCTTACGTGAAGGATGTCGTGGGCAGCTTTGCCGGCGACAAGCGCATCCTGGGCTGGGATGTCTGGAACGAGCCCGACAATCCGGGCGGCGGCGACTACACCACCAACGATCCCGCCAAGTTCGAGCATGTCGCGTTGCTGCTGCCGCGGGTGTTCGAATGGGCACGCTCCGCCAATCCCTCACAACCCCTGACCAGCGGGCTCTGGCATCACGATCATTGGGAGGATCTGGAGCATCTCAATGCGGTGGAGAAGACCCAGCTCACCCAGTCGGACGTAATCTCGTTCCATGACTATAGCTGGCCGGAGATCTTCGAGGCGCGGGCGAAAGCCCTGATGACATATGGCCGGCCGCTGATCTGCACCGAATACATGGCGCGGGGCGCCGGCTCGACCATCGACACCGTGCTGCCCATGGCCAAGCGGATGGACATCGGCATGATCAATTGGGGCTTCGTCAACGGCAAGACCCAGACCGACATGCCATGGGATAGCTGGCAGCGGCCTTATACCTTGCGCCCGCCTGTGGTCTGGCACCACGATCTTCTGCGCCTCGATGGCGCGGCGTACCGCCCGCGGGAGATCGCCATCATCAAGGCGCTCAGCGCGGCGCCCCGGAAAATCGCGCCCAGCGTGGAATAGTCTTACTTCCAGGGCGTGACGGGCGGCACGGTGTCGGTGGGCGCCGGCGCCGACACGCTGCCGAAATCGGCAGGCGAGACGATTTCCAGATATTCCATGTCGGGCGAGTAATCGAACAGGTAATGCACCATGCCGGGGCGCTGGTGCACCACGTCGCCGGCTTCCACCAGGGTGACCTTGTCCTCATACATGAACTTGGCCCAGCCCTTTATCATGATCACGATCTGAAAATCGCAGACGTGATAATGCCAGCCCGTGCCGTTGGTGGGCGGCAGGTTCGCCTTGACCAGATGAGCGATCACCTTGCCGTTGGTGGCGCCGGCAATGCCCAGGTCGCGATACAGGAAGAAATCGCGCAGGCCGCCGCCCTTGTACGGGGTGTCGCCCGGTTTGACATGGCTGAAGAAGGTGGACCCTGGCTCCTGACCCATGAACTGCTCCCTGCGCCGAATTGCTGCGATGCAACATTAAGGCATCAAATAAGCTTGTTGAAAAGAGACTTATGTTGTCAGGGTATTTGATGGGGTCCTGGCAGTCGCCGCCTAAAACATGTGCGGCGCATCATCAATAAAATAGCGGCATCAGGCCATTGGTTTGCCAGAGCTTGGCGTTGGCGGGCTGGGTGATGAAAGTGATGAAATCGCGCGCCGCCAGGGCATCGTTCGTCACCGCGCCGATACCGACAGAGAAATCCACTGCGGCGCCATAGCTCTGCGGTACAGGACCGGCCAGCGCGACCGCCTTGTTGGTGGCAAGCTCGGGCGCAAGCTGCAGGGCGATGTCGGCGCGGCCATCTGCCAGCGCCGTGACGGCCAGGCCCTGCACCGGCACCCGCTTCACGCTGCGGAAGTCGGGCAGGTTCAGCATATTGGCGATGGCTTGACCGGCGGAGGTGCCGGCAGCGGGGTCGGCATAAGCGACGCCGTGGGCCTTCAGCAGGGCAGCACGGAATTTCTCCGGGGTGGAAACATCCGGGACTTTGCTGCCGGCCTTCACGCCCACGCCGACCGCGATGCTGCCCAACGGCGTCATGCCGGAAACGGTGTTGAGCTGGATCATGTCGTTGGTGGGCAGAACCACGACATCGGCCGGTCCGGCCTTCAACGCGGCCAGGACATTGGCGCGACTGCCGCCGCCGACCGTGACCACCGCGCCCGTCTTGGCCGTATAGTCCGCCGCCAGGGCCTTCAGGCCCGGCTGCGCCGAAGCGGGGGCAAGAACGGTGAGCGTGGCGCCACGGGCGGGAATCGCCAGCAGCGCCAGGATCAGAAGGGCGAT
The DNA here is from genome assembly GCA_964421935.1 of uncultured Rhizobium sp. GTDB lineage: Bacteria > Pseudomonadota > Alphaproteobacteria > Micropepsales > Micropepsaceae > Rhizomicrobium. Next base: position 19,481 of record CAYQZM010000271.1, read on the forward strand.
GCTAGACCGTCTTGGGATCCACATGCAGGACGTCAACCAGGTATTTGATATTGCTCTTGAGGTTTTGCTCCATGTCCATGCCCTTGGGGATCATGGAGGCATCAAGATCGAGAATGATCCAGCCTTTGTAATTTTGCTTGATAAGAAACGCCTGAATGGCCGGGAAATCGACGCCGCCGGAATCGGGGCGATCCTTGTCGCCGCCCAGATTGCGGAACCAGCCATGGCCGCCCGATTCCGGGCCGGTCTTGGGGACAGCGACAGTCTTGTTGCCGCGCAGATGCCTGGGCGCGTCCTTGTAGTGGATTTCCGCCACGCGAGGCCAATAATCCTTGATGATCTGTAATGGGTCCATGCCGCCAAGGGTGAGGTGCGAGGTGTCGGCTGTGAGCCAAACGTAGCGCGGATCGGTCAGTTCCATCAGCCGGCGCGTCTCGTGCTCGTTCTGGATCAGCGAGCCGACATGGGGGTGGGGCGCCAGCCTGATGCCCATCTTGATGGTTTCCATGCCGATGGCGTTAAGGGCATCGGCGCAGACCTTGATCTGGTCGTCCGAGACATCATAGCCCGGCGGGCGCCCGCCATTGTTCATCTTGAAATGATCGCAATAACCGAAGGGCTTGATGAAATCGCGCGCGAACTTGATGTGATCCTTGACGGTCTTGGGGGTCTTGGTCTTGTCGAAGAAATTGCCGGAAAAGTCGGGGCCACCGCCATTGGAGCAGCTCGCCATCACCAGGCCGGCCTCATCCATCAGCTTTTTCAGCGCCAGCGGCTTGTCGAGATAATTGACCACATTCTGGCGGAAGGGCTCGATGCCGGGCAGCCCGATGCGCTGGCCCACCTTGATCGCCTCTTCGATATTGGTGCCCCAGGAGATCGCGCTGTAGCCGTACCGGAACGACAGCGGCTTGGCAGTCCCCGGCATGGCAAACGCGCCGGAAAGCGCGGCGGTGCCCAGCGCGGCGCCCGAGGTCTGGAAGAAATGGCGGCGCGTGAATGTCATGGATATCCTCCCCTTGTTCTGGGGCGGGAGAGTTGCACGCCCAAGGCTTCCCTGTCTTTGAAAAAAAGTCTGGCGCAAAAACGGGCTCTTCCGCCACAGTCCGCCATGCCCAAATCGCCGCCCGCCCCCAATCCCGGCGGTAAGCATATTCTGCCCGACCGGCTCAGACCGGGCCTGAAGCTGGTGTTCTGCGGCACCGCTGCAGGACGCCAGTCGGCGCTGCAGCAGGCTTACTACGCCCATGGCCAGAACAAGTTCTGGAAGACCCTGCATGACGTGGGACTGACGCCACGCCTTTTTATGCCGCACGATTACGAGAAGTTATGGGAGATCGGCATCGGCCTGACCGACATCGCCAAATACAGCTTCGGGATGGACCACCAGCTTCCGGCCGACGCGTTGGGGCCGGAGGCGGTGGCCGCTCTGGAGGCACGCATCCGCAAGGCCAGGCCCGCGATCCTGGCTTTCACCAGCCTCAATGGCGGGCGCAAGGTGATGGGCAAGAATGCCGCGGCCGGTGAGCAGCCCGAACGGCTGGGTGAAACGCGGGTGTTTATCCTGCCATCGCCGTCACCGCTGGCGGACAATCACTGGGACATCGCACCCTGGCGCGCGCTTGCGCGCGCCTACAGAAAGTTATGATCGCGTTCCCTGGCCCGCGCCTGCGAAAAGCTGTGCGCTAGGGTGCGATCGCGGCGGCTACGGTGCGATAGGCCGCAGCCGGCATGTCAAAGCGCACGCAATGCTCCGACACCACATCTGGACCGCACATGGCGCCGGGATCCTGCGCCAGGCTGACATGATAGGCACTGATCTTGGGATCAGGCCGGATGAAATCGGTCTGGACGATCTGGGCGCCCGATGCGAAGGCGGCGTCGCGGCGCGTCCCGTTGTTGTGCCGCGCCTCACGCGTTTCCTCATCGGCTCGGGTGATCACCATGAAGCCGTTCTTGACCGCATCGCGGATGCGCCCAGCGTCTTTCACCGGATCGGGCAGGGCCAGGAACGCGGCCAGGGGCGAGGCCTCATCGGTGGCGACGAACATCAGCCGGCCTTGCAGCGACGTGCGGCTATCCTGATAGGCGCGCGCCTTGGCGGCGCTGTCATCCAGGACGAAGATGATCTTGCCGCGCAGCGCGCCCAGCTTGGGCCAGGCATGGGCCATGGCGGCCTCGCGCAGCGATGGATAGTGGCCCTGAAGCTGGTCGGGGGTGAAAAGCTGGTCCGGCGGGAACGCCGTCCGGACTTCCGTTTCCAGGGCGTTCAGCGCGGTCTCGTCACACAGGGCCGGCTTGGTGGCGCCTGGCATCGGCGTCCTGCGGTCATTGGTCTTGAGCGCGATCACGATGGGCAGATGGCGCGGATGGGCTTTGGACCAGGCCGCGACCTCTTGCAGGCATTCGCTCAGCAGCAGGCAGGACGAGCGATAGTCCACGTCCAGGACATGGATCACCTTGAAGCCGGGCTTGCTCATGGCCTTGGTATAGCCGTCGGGCAGAAGCTCCATCGCCATGCTGGCGCCCGCCGGATTCTTGTAAGCGCCGCCCTTGGGGTCATAGGCCACATCGAAGGACAGGGCCCGAACGTCGGCATCGAGCTGCGCGGGGATTGGCGGCAGGCCATAGTCCAGCGCCTCGGCGCCCTTCCTGCCGCCCATGCGGATCAGGGTCATCAGCGCCTTGTCGGGGCGTTGCTTGTAGCTTTCCGCGGTCCCGACCACCTGAATCTGATCGAGCCGCAAATTGGCATCCATCCACTCCGGCCGGCAGCGTTCGTCGCAGGCCCTCGCTTTATCGGCCTCGGTGACGGCGCGTGCCGTCGCGGGCGTCGAGGACGAAAACAAGCCTGCCTGCGCCAACCCGAAGATCGCCACCGGAACCAGAACAAAAGCGGCGAAAACGTGGTGGCGCATGGCGGTGCTCAGACGCGTCGCGCGACGGTAAGGCCGGCGATCAACAGGACCAGGAAGATCACAAGGAAGATAAAGAACAGGGTCTTGGCGATGGCGATGGAAGTGCCGGCGATGCCGGTGAAACCCAGAAGACCGGCAATCAGGCCGATTACCAGGAAAACAAGGGCCCATTTCAGCATGCAATGACTCCGCGTTTCAAAATCCTACGGACAGTGAACACGGAGTCGGTTGCGTAAGTTCCGCAAACTTTTTTGCGGCCAGTGCCGGAACTAACGCGGCGGAGCGTTACGCGTCCCGCGCGTGGTTTCATGCAGCAATTCCTCGGCGGGCTTGGCCGGTGACGCGGTGGCGCCGGGCTGCTGCGCAGGCATTGGCGCGGCGAGGGTCCAGTTCACCACCGCATTCGCCGCGGCGGTCAGCGCCTGCTGCAGGGCCTGTGCCACGGCCGCGGCGCTGTTCAGCGAAGCCGTGCCGGTTTGCACCGTGGAGAAAGTGCCGACGATAATGCGGCCGTGGCTGGTCGTGAGCTTGACGGTGAGTGCCACGGTGACCGTGGGAATGCCGTCCGCCACCGCGTAGTGCGCCGCGAAGTCCTTGATCTCGGTCACCAGATTATAATCGGCATGAAGCGCGTCTTCCTCGCGCGCCACCGCGTCGATGCGGCCCGATGCTTCGAAGTCGTTGAGGAGCGCCTGCTGAACGATGGCTGGCAAGCGATCGGGGTAGGTGGCCTTGGCATAGAAATCCATCGTGCCATCGGGCTGGGTAAGGGCGATGCGCTCATTGTCCAGGCCCGGGGCCGCGGCAGGGCGGGTGATGGAAAGAGCCCATGCCACTTTCTGGCCGCTCGCGGGTGCCGTCTGATATTTCGGCAATACCGTATAGACCTGTCCGGCATCGGGCGGCCCTATATCCAACAACTTGCCGCCGCAACCCGACAGGGCCAACGCGCCGGTCAGCCCGGCGCCGGTGAGGAACATACGCCGCGCGATCATGGAGCGCTTCCTTTTGGTTCATAGCCCTTGCGCCGGTCGCCGAACAAAAGCTTGGTGGGCTGGCGGTTCAGCTGGTCGGAGAATTGGTCGAGACTGGTCACCAGTCGGCGCGCCTCGCCGATCAGGTCGGCGAGCTGGGCCAGGCCATCGCCATTGATGAAGGCGTCGGCATCGTCGGCCACCTTGCCATATTTGCGCAAGGTGAGGTCCACCTGCTGGAGGGTGGGTTTCAGGTTGTTCGAGGCTTCATCCAGTTTCGCCATGGCCTGGTTGGCATGGGCGATGGTGGCGTCGATGTCGGCATCGCGGCGGGCGATCGTCTGGGTGGTCTCATCCAGGCTGGCCAGGATATGCGCGATGGCGCGGCGGTTGTTGTCATTGAGCAGGTCATTGAGGCGCGAGGCCGCCACGTTGAGCTTGGCCACGACCTCGGGCGCCGATTGCTGCAACTGGGCGAAGGTGGACTGCTTGGTGTGGATCACCGGGTAGCGTTCACCTTCCCGGGCAACCAGTAGCGGCGACTTGGCGGTGCCGCCGGTGATTTCCACAAAGGAGCCGCCCGTCAAACCCTGGCTGTCGATGGAGGCGACGCTGTCCTCGCGGATATTGAGGTTGGGCTGCACCTGCATGGTGACGATCACCCGTTGGGGATCGCTGGGATCGAACTGCAGATCGGTGATGCGGCCGACTTCGATGCCATTGTAGCGGGTGACGGTGCCTTTCCCCAGGCCGGTCACCGATCCTTTGAAATAGGCCTGGTAATAGGCATATTCCTGGCTGTACTGCACACCGGCCAGCCACATGATGGTGACCACCAGTCCGATGACGCAGGCCAGGACGAAGGCGCCCACCGCGACGTAATTGGCTTTCGTTTCCATCTATCGCTCCATGTCCGCCAGCGCCGCGCGTCCGCGAACGCCCGAGAAATAGTCCTGGATCCAGGGATCGTCGTTCCGGCGCAGTTCGGCGATGGTGCCGGTCACCAGCTTCTTGTTGACCAGCACGGCGATGCGGTCGGTGACGGCGCGCAGCGTGTCGATGTCGTGGGTGACCAGGAAGACGGTCAGGCCCAGGGCCTTCTGCAGGCGCAGGATCAATTCGTCGAACTGGCTGGCGCTGATCGGGTCCAGTCCCGAAGTCGGCTCGTCCAGGAACAGGATCTCCGGGTCCAGCGCCAGGGCGCGGGCCAGGCCGGCGCGCTTCTTCATGCCGCCGGACAGTTCGGCGGGATATTTGTCGCCGGTATCGGGCGGCAGGCCCACCATGTTCAGCTTCATGGCGGCGATCTCGTCCATCAGCTCCTGGCGCATGCTGGTATATTCGCGCAAGGGGACCTGGATATTCTCCGCCACCGTCTGGGAGGAGAACAGCGCCCCTTCCTGGAACAGCACGCCCCAGCGCATCTCCAGCTTGCGCATCGCCGCGCTTTCGATGTCGCCCGAAATGGGTTCGCCCAGCACCTCCACCGTGCCTTCCAGCGGGCGGATCAACCCGATGATGGAGCGCAGCAGCACCGACTTGCCGGAGCCCGAGCCGCCCACCACCCCCAGCACCTCGCCGCGCCGCACGTCCAGGTCGATATGGTCGTGCAGGATCTTCCTGCCGAAGCCGTTGACCAGCCCGCGCAGCCTGATGACGGTTTCGTCATTCCGCGCCATCAGATCCCCAGCACCGAGAACATGATGGAGAAGGCGGCGTCCAGCACGATCACCAGGAACACCGATTCCACCACCGAGCGGGTGGTCAGCAGGCCGACGCTGGCGGCGTTGCGCTCCACCTGGAAGCCTTCATAGCAGCCGACCAGGGCGATGACGAAGGCGAAGACCGGCGCCTTCACGAGCCCGATGAAGAGCGTGCGCACCTCCAGCGCCTGCTGCAGCTCGCGCATGAAGGCGGGAATGGTGGTGTGCAGGTCGAAATAGCACATCACCGCGCCGCCGATCAGGCCCATCACGTCGGAGTAAAGGGTCAGGATGGGGAGCGCGATTACCAGACCGATGATGCGAGGCAGCACCAGCGTGTCCACGGTGTTGAGGCCGATGGTCTGCATGGCGTCGAT
>CAYQZM010000272.1:0-4884 GCA_964421935.1 uncultured Rhizobium sp.
GATCAAATTCCCCGCCATCGCGCTGGCGCTGCTCAATGTCTGGCTGGTGCACCGCTCGCCAGCCTGGCAAGCGCATCGCACCCGTGATCTGACGCGGCGCGAGCAGATGCGGCTGGCGGCCGGCGGAGCGCTGTCACTGACCTTGTGGCTGACCGCCATCACCGCAGGCCGGATGATCGGGTATTGGTAACGGCCAGGATCAGTCCTCGGTGGATTTCTGTTCGCCGGCCAGAATGCCGAAGCCGAGCCCGGCCAGGGAAAATAGCGCGGTGACACCTGCAAATGTCGCGTCGGCAAGCGCAGGGCTGGTCGCCGCGGCCAGAAGTCCGACGCCGATCACCGGCACCGACAGTCCCAGATTGCCACAGACGAACAACATCGAGATGAGTTCGGCCCGCTTGTCGGAGGGCGCGATCTGATTGCCGACTTCGATGGCGCCGCGATAGCCGGTCCCGAGCGCCATGCCGCCGAAGGCCGTGCCGGCGATCAGCGCCGGCAGGGACGCGGCCTCTTCCGCCAGCACCATCAGGCCCAGCGCCGGCAGCATCAACACAAAGCCAGTCAGCATGGCGATGCGGCTGGAAAGCGCCGCAGTGGCATAGACCGTCACCGCTGCGAGCACAAACAGCTCGCTGATCAGCGCGCCGGATATGGCATGACTGGTGATGTGCAGGGTCTTGGCGATCAGCCCGGGCGTCAGCGCGGAATAGAAGCCCACCATGGAATAGAGCACCAGATTGGCGATAGCCGGCGCCATGAAGGCGGCACGAATGCCTTCCGGCACGCCCACCCGGATACCCAGTTCGACCCTGGCCAGCGGGCGCCGGTCCTGGATCGTGTCTTCCGTGCGCGCGATCCCGGCCGCCAGCAAGGCGAGCAGCAGCAGATAAACAAGATAGGGCGCGGCGAGGGGGATGGATGTGAACCGTGCCAGCAGGCCGCACAAAAGCGGTCCCACGCCCAGCCCCAGCACATTGATCGCGACGGTCCGGCGCGAAGCGGTCTTCGCCTCGTTCTTGCTGTGCAGTTCCTTCAGCCACGCTACCACGGTGCCGGAGGAAAGCCCCGCGGCCAGTCCCGTCACCAGTCGCGCCGCGAAGAGCCAGGCCGCGCTATTGGCCAGCAGGAACAGTGTCCCCGCCAAGCCGCTGCCCGCGATGGCGACAAGCGCCACCGGCCGGCGCCCGATCTGATCGGACAACCGTCCCAGCAGGAACAAGACGCTCAGTGTCCCCGCCACATAGGTGGCGTAGATCAAGGTGAGAACGAGATTGGAAAAACCGAAGTTGCGCGCGTAATCGCCATAGAGCGGCGTGGGCAGGGTGGTGAAGCCGAAGATCAGCAAAGTTTGTCCCAGCACCCAGGCGATGGATGCGGGACGCGACACTATGCCGGTCGAAGGAATGGATGTGGCGGCGCGGGCCATTCACAGGCAACGCCGCCACGATCCTCGGGTTGCCGCTAGAGCGGTTCCTGGTGATGCACGACCTGTGGCGGTGCGGCGAAGAGCGGTCCCAGGATGGCGCGCCATTCGGTGAAAGCGGGGGACTCACGGAAACCGACATTGTGGTCTTCCAGTGTCTCCCACCAGACCAGCAACAGGAAGTCGTCGGGATGTTCGATGCCCTGGCGCATCTCCACCTTGCGGCAGCCTTTCGATCCTTCAATGTGGGGGCGGGCCTTGGCGAAAGCCTGTTTGAAGGCTTCGGCCTGGCCGGGCTTCACGGTAATCAGGGCGCGTTCGAGGATCAAAGGGCACTCCGTATCTTGGCGGCAATGGGTTCAAGGACGGCCGCCTGTACCATGACTTTGCCATGCGGCGCCAATGGCACGCCCTCACGGCGCGGCACGATGTGAAAATGGACGTGGAAAACGCTCTGGCCGGCCGCGGCGCGGTTGTACTGCTTGAGCAGGATTCCGTCAGGCTTCAGCGCCTTGTCCACCGCCTTCGCCACCTTCTGGACGGCGGTCATCATCGCCGCCATGCCGGCAATCGACAGGTCCAGGATATTCTCTGCCGGCTCCTTGGGCACCACCAGCACATGGCCGTCGCTCTCCGGCATCACATCCATGAAGGCCAGGGTCTTGTCGTCCTCATAAACCTTCACGCACGGAATCTCGCCGCGCAGGATCTTGGCGAATATATTGCTGTCGTCGTAGGCCATCATCCGTCCTTTCGAAAGGGCGCGTGCCGCGCCAGCTCCGCGATATTCTCCGCCACGGCCTCACGCTCCGCCTCGAGGAAATCATCCACCGCCCGGGCCAGGCCCTTGTGGGCGATCAGGTGGGCGCTGTAGGTCCGCACCGGCAGATAGCCGCGCAGCAATTTGTGCTCTCCCTGGGCGCCAGCCTCAACCCTTTTCAGGCCTCGGGCGATGGCGAAATCGATCGCCTGGTAGTAGCAGGTCTCGAAATGCAGGAAGGGAATATAGTCGATCGCGCCCCAGTTGCGGCCGAACAGCACGCCTTCACCGAACAGGTTGAGGGCACCGGCAATGGTACGGCCGTCTTTTTTCGCCATCACCAGCAGGATCTGCGGGGCCAGGCTCTGGCCCAGGCGCGAGAAGAATTCGCGATTGAGATAGGGCGAGCCCCATTTGCGGCTGCCGGTGTCCATATAGAATTCGAAGAACAGGTCCCAATGGGCTTCGGTGATGTCGCTGCCGGTGAGCCAGTCGAAGGTGACGCCCGCATCGCGCACACTGGCCCGCTCCTTGCGCAAGGTCTTGCGCTTGGCCGATGAAAGCTCGCCCAGAAACTGGTCGAACGAGTCATAGCCGCGATTTTCCCAGTGGAATTGCTGGCCTGTGCGCAAAAGATAACCGGCCTTGCCAGCCGCCTGCCATTCTTCCTCCGTCAGGAAGGTGATGTGCAGGGAGGACGCCTCGATCTGGCGCAGCGCGCCAGCCGCCGTGTTCAACAATGTTTCCCGTCCCCTCTCGTCCGCCGCCAGAAGCCGCCGGCCCGTCACCGGCGTGAAGGGGACCGAACATTGCAGCTTGGGATAATAATCGCCGCCGGCGCGCTCAAGCGCTTCAGCCCAGGCATGATCGAAGACATATTCGCCATAGGAATGGTTCTTCAGGTAAAGCGGCATCAGGCCGTCCGGCGCCAACAGATGTGCGGGCTGCCAGCCGGTCTTGCGCGAAGCCGAACCGGATTGCTCCAGCGCCGCGAAGAATTCATAGGTTGTGAAGGGGTGTGGCTCGGCAACACCGGCGGGATTGGCCAGCGCATTCCAACGCTCAGAGCCGATCTCCGCCGCGCTGGTGACCAGCCTGGCGCTATTCGATGTCACTGATCTCGAAAACCGCGTCCACTTCCACCGCCACGCCCCGCGGCAGGGAGCCCATGCCGACCGCGGCGCGGGCATGGCGGCCGGCGTCGCCGAACACCGCCACGAACAGGTCGGAGGCCCCGTTCGCCACTTCCGGCTGCTTGTCATAGTCGGGCGTGGCGTTGACGAAGACATTGACCTTCAGGCAGCGCACCACCCGGTCCAGATCGCCGCCACAGGCCTCACGCAACACCGAAAGGATATTGATGGCGCAAAGCTGCGCCGCCGCCTGGCCGACCTCGATGCTGAAGTCCACACCCAGCTTGCCGACATACTTGAGGGCGCCGTCCGAGATCGGCACCTGGCCGGAGACGAACACCTGGTTGCCGCAGACGGTGAAAGGCACATAGGAAGCAACTGGCTTGGGCGGCTTGGCCAATGCGATGCCAAGCTCTTTGAGGCGAGCGTCAATGATGGGCATGGGGACCTCTTGCGAAGGGCGGGAGCCTATCCCATCAGCACGGCTTTTTGCACCCGCGAAACGCGCGCCTGGAGCAGCTATACCGCCATCATTTCCCTGAAGGCCGCCCCTTGGAAAAAGAGCGACCCGTGCCGACGGAATCGCCGCCAAAGCGGGCACGGATCTTGTCCATGGCCCGTTCCGCCGCGGCACGCTTGTCGCCCTGCCGATCGATCAGGCTGGCCGGATCGGCGCCCGCCGCCGCGGTGAGATTGGAGAGCCCCACCCCCAAGAGACGAAAGCGGGTACCGTCGGCCTCGCGTTTCAGCGCCGCCTGGGCGGTGCGGAAGATGCGGTCGGCCAGTTGGGTTGGCGCTTCCAGCGAGGCGGAACGGGTGCGCAGGCGGAAGTCCGCAGTCTTGAGCTTGAGTACGATGGTTTTGCCGGCAAGGCACTTGGCCTTGGCGCGGGCCGAGACCCGCTCGGCCTGGCGCCACAGGATGCTTTCCAACTCGGCATAGCGTGACAGATCCTTGTCGAAGGTGGTTTCGGACGAGATGGTCTTCATCTCTCCGCCCGGATCGACAACCCGGGAATCCTGGGCATTGGCCATCCGGTAAAGCCACAGGCCGGTGGCGCCATAGCGCCGCGCCAGGTCCGCCGGATCGGCATCCTGCAATTGGCCGATGGTCGTAAATCCGTCGCGTTCCAGCCGCGCCTGGGTGACCTTGCCGGCGCCGCGCATGATCCCGATCTTCTTGTCGCGCAGGAAGGATCGCGCTTCGGTCATCCCGATCACGGCAAAGCCACGCGGCTTGTCCAGTTCGGAGGCGAGCTTGGCCAGGAACTTGTTCCCGGAAAGACCGATCGAAACGGTGATGCCCACCTCGCGCTCGATGCGCATCGCCAGCGCCGCCATGGTGCGAGCGGGATATTTGTGATGGATGCGGGTCGTGCCGGACAGATCGAGATAGGCTTCGTCCAGCGAGAGCGGCTCGACCAGGGGCGTCAGCTCCTCCATGAAGCCGCGGATCTGCCGCGCCACGGCGCTGTAATAGGAATGGCGCGGTTTGAGGATCACCGCCTGGGGACACAGCTTCTTGGCCTGGAACATGGGCATGGCCGATCGCACGCCATATTGGCGGGC
>CAYQZM010000273.1:0-3836 GCA_964421935.1 uncultured Rhizobium sp.
CATGGCGCCCCAGGTTTTCAACGGCATGGTGATGGTGGGCAATTCCGGCGCTGAATATCCTACCCGCGGATTTGTGGAGGCGCTGGATGCTGCGACCGGCAAACTGGTCTGGCGCTTCTATACCACCGCCGCGCCAGACCAGCCTGGCGGCAAGAGCTGGAGCGAAGACAGCTGGAAATATGGTGGCAGCTCGGTGTGGAACACCCCCGCCATCGACCCGAAGAACAATCTGGTCCTGTTCGCCACCGGCAATCCCAATCCCGACTACTGGGGCGAGAACCGCAAGGGCGACAACGCCTATACCGATTCCATCGTCGCCATCGATTCACGAACCGGCAAGCTGCGCTGGTGGTATCAGCAGGTGCCGCACGACGTATGGGACTATGACTGCCCCTCGCCGGTGATCCTGTTCGATTACAAGGATGAGAAAGGCAACATCATCCCGGCGGCCGCCGAAGGCGGCAAGATCGGCAATGTCTTCATCCTCAACCGGCTGACGGGAAAGCTGCTGCACAAATCCGACGCCTTCGTGAAGCAGGCCGAGAATATGTTCGTCATCCCCAGCGACAAACCCTTCACCCGCTATCCCGGCATCAGCGGCGGCAATCTGTGGTCGCCGGCGGCCTATTCACCTCTGACCCAGAATTTCTACGTCATGGGCATCAACCAGGCCTACACCGTTACGGCCTTTCCCTTCCCCAAATATGTGCCGGGCACGCCTACCGTGGGCCAGCAGGTCGGTGGCACCCAGCGGCCCGCGCCCCACGATCAATTTCCGGTGGACGGCACCTTGACTGCCATCAATGTCGCGACCGGCAAGATCGCCTGGCAGCAAAAGACGGAATTGCCCATGTATGGCGGCGTGCTGGCCACCGCCAGCAATCTGATCTTCACGGGGGAAATGAACGGCCTGTTCGACGCCTTTGATGCCGTCACGGGACAGAAATTGTGGTCGCAGAATCTGGGCATCGGCGTCTGCACACCGCCCATCACCTATCGGGTCAAGGGCGTGCAGTATGTGGCGGTGGGCGCGGCCGGCTGCAACCACTCCACCGGGTTGCTGAAAGACCCCAACAAATCACGCTTCGGCGACACCATCGCCATCTACGCTTTGATGCCGTAAATACCGCAGATACTCGGAGGGAATTGATGAAATACGTGATTGCTGCGGCCGCCCTGCTCGGCCTTTGTATACAGGCGCATGCCGCCACCGCCACCCGCGGCGGCTTCGGACAGCTTGCCGACGGCACCAAGGTGGAAGCGGTGACGCTTTCCAACGGCGCCGGCATGAGCGCCAAAATCATGACCCTGGGCGCCACGTTGCAATCCCTGATCGTGCCGGACAAGGCCGGCCACAAGGAGGATGTGGTGCTGGGCTATGACACGGCGCAGGAATATCTCTCCCGGCCCGATTATTTTGGCGCCTCTGTCGGCCGTTATGCCAACCGCATCGCCAAGGGCAAATTCTCGCTCGATGGCAAGACCTACACCCTGGTCACCAATGACGGCCCCAATCACCTGCATGGCGGCACCAAGGGCTTCGACAAAAGGATGTGGAAGATCGATTCGGTCTCCAGCGGGCCTGATGCCAAGGTGGTGTTGTCCTATGTCAGCGCCGATGGCGAGGAAGGCTATCCGGGCGAGTTGAAAGTCACCGCCACCTATTCCCTGAACGACCGGAACGAGCTCAAGCTGGAATACCGGGCGACCACGTCAAAGCCGACGGTGCTGAACCTGACCAACCATTCCTATTTCAACCTGTCCGGCAATGACGCCCGCGACGTGATGGGTGACATGGTGACCCTGCATGCCGCCCGTTTCACGCCGGTGAATGCCACCCTGATCCCGACCGGCGAGCGCAAGGCGGTGAGCGGAACGGTCTTCGACTTTCAGACCGCCCATCGCGTGGGCGACCGCATCCGCGATGCCCGTGACCAGCAGATCCGCTTTGGCCGCGGCTACGACCACAACTTCATTGTCGATGGCAATGCCGGCACCTTGCGCCCTGCCGCGCGCGTGGAAGACCCGGTTTCAGGCCGGGTGCTGGAAATCAGCATCACCGCGCCGGGCATCCAGTTCTATACCGGCAACTTCCTGGACGGGACCTATTTCGGCAAAGGCCAACGTGCCTATCGCCAAGGCGATGCCATCTGCCTGGAGCCCGGCGTGTTTCCGGACTCGCCCAATCATCCGGACTTTCCCACCTCGCGGCTCAATCCCGGCCAGACTTACATGAACACGATCGTCTACAAGTTCGGGACGAAGTAATTTGATTACCCCCATCCGTCGCAACTCGAATCGGCTCCGCCGATATCTCATTGCGACACCTTCCCCCTTCATGGCGCTTCGCGCCGAAGGGGGAAGGAAGCTGGCGGATGCTGAACGTTGGGCCGCAAAATGCGGCTCGCGAGATTTCTGGACCACCCGGCGCCGCAGCTAATTCACCGTCACCACAGCCACCGACTTGGCGGGTGAGGAGCGACCGGCTTGCCGGTCAAGTCGGTCCAGTGGACCGATTTGAGCGACGAACGCCGCGAGCTTAGGCGAGCGGCAGAATCAATTCACTGTCACGACTGCGACAGATTTTGCCGGCATATCAAAACTCAGCTTGCCGCCTTCGGTGCTGCCGTGGAACGGCACCGGATGCACCAGATTGGGCTGGTCGAAGCTGTTGTGCGCATCCATCGCGAAGGCCGTCAGGATACGGCCCCGGGCGGTGCCGGTCAGGTTGGTCACCACCTGCACGGCATGACCCGGATCGGTATTGACGATGGAAAGCACCAGCTTGCCATCCTTGGCCCTCGCTGCCGAGACATCCACCATCGGCAGATGATTGGCGCCCCGGCTGTATTGGGGGCCCGACACGGTCGCCGCATAAGGCGTGGCCCCCATGAAGGGCTGGTACATGTCATAGATGTGATAGGTGGGCGTCAGGAGCATCTTCTCCTTGTCGGTCAGGATCATGGCCTGCAGCACATTGACCATCTGGGCGATGGCCGCCAGCTTCACCCGGTCACTGTGCCGCTGGAAGATGTTGAGATTCAGCGCCGCCACCACCGCATCGCGCAGCGAATTCTGCTGATAGAGAAAGCCGGGATGGCTGCCGGCCTCCTGGTCATACCAGGTGCCCCATTCGTCGATGTAAAGGCCGACCTGCTTGCTGGGATCGTACTTGGTCATCATCGCGTCCAGGCGCGTGATCATGTCGTCCATCCGAAGCGTTTTGGTCAGGGTCGCGGCCCAGGCATTTTCGTCAAAGCCCAACGCCGGTCCCCGCCAGTCCGTTCTGGTGTCTCCCGGCACGCGGTCGTTGGGGATGGTGTAATAGTGAAAGCTCAACGCCTGCAGCCGGCCCCCATGGCGCATCATCTCCTCCGCCCAGGGCAGATATTCCGTCGGCCGTGAGCCGGTCGGACCGCTCGCCACCTTGATCATGCCCATGGCCGCCGGCGCCGTGATGAAGGTGGAATAGCGCGCATTCACCGAGGCCGCATAGTCGGCGCGCATATTGCCGCCGCAACCCCAGATCTCGTTGCCGATGCCCAGATATTTGAGCTGCCACGGCTGGGCGCGGCCATTCTTCCGCCGCTCATTGGCGAGGGACGCATTCTCGTCCGAGGTCATATATTCGACCCATTGCGCGGCATCGTAAGGCGTCAGCGAGCCCACATTGATGGAGACGTAAGGGTCGGCGCCGATCAGTTCGGCGAAATTCATGAATTCGTGCGTGCCGAAGCTGTTGTCGTCGGTGACGCCGCCCCAATGCACATTGATGCGGGTGGGCCGCTTGGCGCGGGGGCCGATGCCGTCGCGCCAGTTGTAGAGATCGCCGAAGC
>CAYQZM010000274.1:0-4852 GCA_964421935.1 uncultured Rhizobium sp.
TCGAACCTGTGACCCCCTGATTACAAATCAGGTGCTCTACCAACTGAGCTAAGCCGGCGCCGGTAACGGGGAGGGGTTTACACGGGGGAAAGGGGCTTTCCAACCGCCGGATTAGCCACAGGGGGCGAAATCACGCCCGCCTGTTCCAGCCTGCCCAGGCCTCTTCCAAGGTGGCGGCTGAGACCTGGGGATGGGCGGGGCAGTCCTCGGCCTCGCAGCCCACCAGGAAGCGGCCGGCGCGGCGCACGGCCAGGGGCGGATCGGTGCCGCAGAAGGGGCAGGCCAAGGGGGTTGGAGGCGCGACCGGCCGCCCGGCACCTTCGGCGCCCTGGGCGATGACCTGCCACATGTTCATGGTTGAGGATTACAAGACGGCTTGCATAAAGTCAACAAGAGGACTTGCTTGTTCCCCGGTATACAGAACGCGGTAAAAACCGCTTAACCCTTAATTGGAACCGCATGCAACCCGTTCCTTAATCCTTTCGCCATGCTCGCGCACTACCGTCATGGCGGGACAGAAGACGGCAAGGTCTTCGGGAGATGGGACGCACCAATTCGGTCGCGATGTTGCTGCGGCTGGCGATCGGCACCCTGGTGCTGGTGCTGCTGGCCGTCTTCGCCGTGAGCGCGATGGATGCCTGGCAGCGCGAGAGCGACGCTTTCCGGGTGCATTCGGCCGCGCACATCTCGCAGGCCATCGTGGTGGCGCGCGAAGCGGTGCGGGTGGAAACCGGCGTGATCGATACCCTGATTGCGCGGCCGTCCGCCGCCCCGGTCCGCGATCTGGACGAACTCAGGCGCCTGCACGCCCGTTCCATGTCGACCATGGGCGAAGTGGAACGGGAGATCCGCAACAGCAACGGCATCGAAGTGCCGGCCTCGCTGGGCCACGCCCTGTCCCGTGCGATGGGCTACTTCGATACACGCTTCTATCCCGATACGCTCAGGGCCGTGCAGCAGCCACTGGCGGCGCGCCGCGCCGGCCTGCTTGCGGAACGCAAGACCGCCACCGATGCCATCCTGGACCTGATCGATGCCCAGGCCGCGGTTCTGTCGCGCGACATCGCCAGCATGGGGCCGCGCATGAGCGAGATGATGCGTATCGGCGACGTGGCCTGGCGGGTACGCATGGATGCCGGCAACCAGCGCGGCAATATCGGCGGCTTCATTTCCCGGCGCGCCATCACCGCCGTGGAGTTTCAGGGCCTCAACCAACAGGATGGCCGGGTGGATGCGCCCTGGGATTCGATCCAGACGCCGGTGCCCGGCATCGAACGCTCCCCAGGCATCGCCGCCGCCATCGCCTGGGCGAACCGGCTTTATTTCCGGGGCTATCGGGCCTTGCGGGCGCAGGTGCTGGACCAGCTTGAAGGCAACGCACCGCTCACCATCACGCGCGAGCAATGGATGGCCGCCACCAATCCGGCGCTGGCCAGCCTGATGCAGGTCAGCCGCGCCTCGTTGGAGGCCGCCGGCGATCTTTCCGACCAGAATCTGGCCCGGGCCCGCCGCGACCTGGCGCTGGCGCTGGGGCTGATGGGCTTTTCCATCGGGCTGGCGGCGCTGGCGGTGGTCATTGTGCTGACGCGGGTGATCTACCCCTTGCGTGTCATGACGCTTGCCATTCGCGGCGAAGGCGACATGGCCAAGATCGCCGAGCTGGCGCGGCGCGGCGACGAGATCGGCCAGTTCGCCCAGGCGCTGAACGGCTTTCGCCAGCATGCGGTGGAGCGCGAAAGGCTGGAGCGCGAGGTGCTGCGCAGCCAGCTGGCCAAGGAGGCGGCGGAGACCGCCAGCCGCATCAAGTCGGAATTCCTGGCCAATATGAGCCACGAGCTGCGCACGCCGCTGAACGCGGTGATCGGCTTTTCCGATGTAATGCTGGCCAAGACCTTCGGGGCCCTGGAGTCGCACTATGAGGAATATGCCCGGCTGATCCATGAGGCGGGCCATCATCTGCTCAGCCTGGTCTCCGACATTCTGGACCTGGCCAAGATCGAGGCGGGCCGCTTTTCCTGCGACTTCCGCATCCTGGATCTGACGGATGCCGTGCGCGCCTGCCTGCCCATGATCGAGAAGCGCGCCGCCGAGCATGGCATCCGGGTGCAGGTGCATCTGCCCGAAGGCCCGCTGGATTTGGAAGCCGATGCCCGCGGCACCAAGCAGATCCTGATCAATCTTCTGTCCAATGCGGTGAAGTTCTCACGGCCCGGCGGCACGGTGGCCCTGACCTTGCGCGGCGTGGGAGACGAGGTCGAGATCGCGGTGCGCGACGAGGGCATCGGCATTCCCGACGATGTGATTTCGCGCATCGGCCAGCCTTTCACGCAAAGCGATGGCGATCCCATGCTGGCGCGCGAAGGCACCGGGCTGGGGCTGGCGCTGGTGAAGGCACTGGTCGGCCGTCACGACGGCCGGCTGGAGGTGCAAAGCCGCGAGAATGTCGGCACCACCATCATGGTGCGCCTGCCGCGCCGTCAGCGCGCCTCGGCGCGCGCGGCCTGATACGTCAGCCTTCGGAGCGCCGCTTGCTGGCGCCGCGCGGTGCGTCGCGCGTGGCGTCGCGCCAGGCATAGGCCAGGGCGCTGCCCAGAATCCCTGCGGCCACCGCCACGATCAGGCCAAGCTGAACGAAATCGAACATCTCTTATCCCCCTCGCGGCCGAAGGCCGGAACCCCATATGTAGCAAAATATCCCTAATTGTATCTAATTGTCGCCAAAAAATGTAGGCAGCGGTCAATATCCTGTCGGAAAACGCAAAAACGTGAGGCCCGTCAATCCGTTCCAGGGTGGGAAAAGACCCCAGAAGCGCCTTATTGCAACCGGAACAGGGGAATGAGGGCCCCGTTCTCATCCCTGAACGGTGGTTCGAAGGGACCGCTTCAGTGATGGAGATTCAGATGAGGAGCTTTGCGAGAATTGCCGCCGCCGCCCTTGTGATGGCCGCGGGCACGGCATCGGCCTATGCGGCCTGCAATGGCGACACCGGCAGCGAAACGGCAATGGGCGCGGTTTCAGGCGCGGCCGTTGGCGGCCTTGCCTCTCACAGCATCGCCGGTGCCGCGATCGGCGGCGTGGCCGGCGGGTTGATCGGTAACGCCATCGGCCAGTCCAACAATCGCGAGGATTGCCGGCGCGATGCCTATTACTACAACCACGACCGCGAGATGGCCTATAACGACTATTACCGCGATCATCGCGACTTCGACCGCTACACGACGGGCCGGCCGCCGGACTCCTATGTGGGCAATGACGGCTACGTCCACGACTATCCGGACGATTGACGTCCGCAGACATCGGTATCACGCGTAAAGAACCCGCCGCGGGCAGCCGCGGCGGGTTTCTCATGGCTTGCGGACACCTGCAAAAGGGAGAAGGATTGCTGGACAAGCAGCACATCAAGGGACCGCACAGTGTCCCGTTCGCCTGCCATCGCTTCCGTGTCACGAGGCAATCAAGAACATAGGCAAGAACATGGGGAAGGGGATCTCACATGACATATCGCCATCTGGCCGGCGCTGCCGGCCTGTTCGCTTTGTCGCTCATCACCACCGGCGCATTCCCGCAGACCAATGACGCGGCATCCTCCGGCCCTGCCGCGAACGGCTCGCCCGCCTGGTTCCTTGCCCCCATGCAGGGCATGATCGAGACCCGCGCCAAGCCTCGGCCCGATGCCGGTCTTGCCGGCTGCCAGGGCGACCTCGTGAAATTCTGCAGCGGCGAGAACGGCTATACCGCGCGCTATTGCCTGCTGCAGAACAGCGCGCAGCTGTCGGGGCAATGCAAGACGTCGGCGGCCGCCGCCGAAGCCACGGCGCAGAAGGCCAATCTGGGCACGCCGTCCTGCTTCCGCTCGCCGGTCTGCGATCCGCGCGCCGACCGTGGCGGCAACAGGCTGGGCGTGAAGGCGGTCGAGTGGAAGCAGACCATGGGCTACAGCTTCGCCTATCCCTTCGCCTCGCCGGAGGGCGAGAAATACGGCATGGTCGCCGTCGCCACGGACTCCAAAGACAATCTCTGGGGCTTCCAGCGCAATCCGGAAGGCAGGCCGCAACTGTTCAAATGGGATGCGGGCCACAAGCTGCTGCTTTCCATCGGCGACAAGGTGATCACCCACCAGGCCAAGGCGCATGGCATCGCGGTGGATGCCCAGGACAATCTCTGGATCACCGATGCCTCCGGCTCCACGGCCAGGAAGATCAGCCCCGACGGCAAGCTGCTGATGACCATCGGCGTGCGCGGCCATCGCGGCGACTGGGACGAGGCCAAGGGACAAAGATTGTTGTGGCAGCCGCTGATGGTGGCGTTCAACGCCAAGGGCGACATCTATATCGCCGAGGGCCATGGCCATGAGAGCCCCAACGATACCGATCTGAATGACACCACCAACAATGACGGCGCCGCGCGCATCCTGCACCTGGACAGGAACGTCAAGTACCTGGGCCAGTGGTATGGGAATTCGGTGGGGCAGGGCAAGTTCACCATGGCCCATGGCTTTGCCGTCGATCCCAGGACCGGCGATGTCTATATCGGCGACCGCGAGGAATATCGCATCGTGGTCTATACCGGCGACGGCAAGTTCCTGCGCACCATGCAGTTGCGCAACCTGATCTGCGCGCTGAATTTCGACCATCAGGGCAATCTGTGGGTCGCCTCCGGCTGGGACGGCCAGTTCCTGAAAGTGAACAAGCAGACCGGCCAGGTGCTGGGCGCTGTGGGCAACGGCAATGGCACAGGCGAAGGCCAGTTCCTGGAAGCCTCTTACTTCGTGATGGATTCCAAGGACAATATCTGGACCGGCGATACGGCGCGTGGAAGGATCACGGAGATGGTCGCGCCCAAGAACCAGAA
>CAYQZM010000275.1:0-5981 GCA_964421935.1 uncultured Rhizobium sp.
AGCGCATGGTGGTCCAGTCGGTCAGCGGTCCTTGCGGACCCTCTGATGCTCCGGCCGACACCCGGGCCGTCGCGTCGCCGCCGTCATACATATTGTCGTGCGCATCCTGGTCGAGATCCGAGGCCTTGGAAAAATCCTCTCGCGCCAGAGCTTCGTCGGCGCGCTCGCCGACGGTGGCTTGGGCCGGCGCTTCTTGTGTCTCGCCCGGAACTGCCGGCTCACGATCGTCGCGCTCCAGCAGCGGATTGCGCTCCAGCTCCTGTTCGCAATATTCGGCCAGCTCGAGATTGGACAGTTGCAGCAGCTTGATGGCCTGCTGCAATTGCGGCGTCATGACCAGCGACTGGCCCTGGCGTATCTCTAGTCTTTGCCCGACCCCAGCCATGATGTCCTACAGCGAGAACTTCTCCCCGAGATAGACACGCCGCACGTCGCGGTCATTGACGATCTCGGCCGGCGTGCCTTCCTTCAGCACCCGCCCGTCATGGAGGATATAGGCACGATCGATCACATCGAGCGCGTCACGCACATTGTGATCGGTGATCAGAACGCCGATGCCGCGGTCCTTGAGATGCTTGACCAGATCGCGGATTTCGCCCACCGCGATGGGATCGATGCCGGCGAAGGGCTCGTCCAGCAGGATATAGGACGGGTGCGTGGCCAGGCACCGGGCGATTTCCACCCGGCGGCGCTCGCCGCCCGATAACGCCACCGAAGGCGTGTTGCGGATATGGGTGATACCGAACTCGGCCAGCAAGGCCTCGACCATGGCTTCGAGACGCGCGCCATCGGGCTCCAGCAGCTCGGCGGTGGCGCGGATATTCTGTTCGGCGGTGAGGCCGCGAAAGATGGAAGCTTCCTGCGGCAGATAGCCGATGCCCAGCCGCGCGCGGCGGTACATGGGCAGCCGCGTCACGTCATGACCATCCACTTCGATCGAGCCGGTGTCGGCCGGGACCAGACCGGTGATCATGTAGAAGCAGGTTGTCTTGCCGGCGCCGTTGGGGCCCAGAAGGCCCACCGCCTCGCCCCGCCTGAGCGACAGGCTGACGGACCGCACCACAGGGCGCTTGTTGTAGCTCTTGCCGATGCGGGTGACCACCAGACCCCGGCCGCCTTCAACGACGCGCAAGCCGTCCTCGGTCATCTGGCCGCTATCTTGCAAGGTTTCGGAGCTTTCTTCCGTCATTCGCAAAAACCATGCCTGTTTGTGCTTAAGGAACCATGAAAATCAGCTGCCCACGTCCTACTGTGAGTTCGGGGTGAAGACACCTTGCACGCGGCCACCGGTTGTCCCAGGCACCTTGGCGCCACCGGCGCCGAGCGTCGCCTGGCCGGTGTTGAGATTGACTGTCAACTGCGTGCCGCGCATCACGTCCTTGCCCTTCTTGAGCACCACATTGCCGGTCATCAGCACGGTACGCGGGCCGACGGAATAAACGCCATTGTCGCCGGTGGCCGTGCCGCTGGTGGGCGAATCCACGACGACATTGCCTTTGGCGGTGATCTTATCGGCCTTGCCATTGACGGTATCGACATGCACCTGGTTGGCGCGCAGCTTGGTATCGCCCTGCACCACCACCACATTGCCGGTATAAGTCAGGCTTTTGGCATTGAGATCGGCCTGAAAACTGTCCGACGAAATGTTGATAGGCGCATTGTTGTCATGCTGACCCAGAAGGGACGGCTTGGCCGCAGGCGCAGGCGCCGCCTGAGCTGCAGCGGCAAAAGCGATAACGGCAAGAACAGCGAAAGCGTTTCTCATTTCTTCCTGGTTCCGAAAAGCGTCATGTGCACATGACCACTGAGCGTTAGGATATTGGTGGCGCGATCGGCATGGAACTGGTCGGCGCGCAAGGTGCCGTCCGGACCCTGCCCGGTCACCGGTTCATGGCCGTGAATCATGCTCTGCCTGAGATTGGCGGAGGCACTGTGGCTATGGAGTTCATAGCCTTCATCCGTGAAAACATCGATGCCGCCGGTCAGCTCGAGCTGGCCGGTGTTCATGTCCACCATGCCGGTCTTGGCCCGCGCATTCAGCCAGCGCTGCTGGTCGATCGCCAGATCGGCTTCCAGATTCTTGAGACTGGCTTTCTTGGGATCGTGCGCGTCCTGGACCGCCATGTCGGCGGTGATGACATAGGGATTGCCCTTGGAGTCCGATCCGGTCAGGCGCGGCTTCATCATGGCCAGATCATTGTCCACCCGGCCCAGGCTCTCATAGGACATCTGCAATTGCCGCGGCAGGCGCTGGACGAAGAAAAAGCCCAGCACCGCGGCAATGATCAGGAACGCGCCCAGCGACAGCAACCGTTTCATCAGCGCCACGAAGCGGGAATAGCGCTGGGCCTCGCCGGCAGTGGTGCGCGCCCGGGCAGACCAATCATAGGCCACGGGTTCGTCTGCCATGCTCATGACACCGACATCATGCGAGCCCCGCCCTAAGGCAGTCATGGATATGCAGAACACCCAGCGGCTTCGCCGATCCTTCCACCAGCACGAAAAGCTGGGTGATCTTCTTTTCCGTCATCAGCGCAAGCGCTTCGGCGGCCAGTTGATCGGGACTGGCGACCTTGGGTCCGGCCGTCATGACTTCAGAGGCCTTGCGGGTCTCGATGCCGTCCTCGACGTGGCGGCGGATATCGCCGTCGGTGACGATGCCCACCAAAGCGCCATCGCCGTCCACGATGCCGACACAACCCAGACGTCCAGAAGCCATGGTGAGAAGCAGGTCCGGCATCGGCGTGTCGGGTTTCGCCAGGGGCACCGCGTCGCCCGAATGCATCAGATCGGCGACCCGGATCAGCGCACGGCCCAGGCTGCCGCCCGGATGGAAGTCACGATACTGATCGGGCGAAAAGCCCTTGCGCTCCATCAGCGCTACCGCCAGCGCATCGCCCAGAGCCATCATCATGGTGGTGGAGGTGGTGGGCGCCATGCCGATGGCACAGGATTCCGGCGCGTCGGGCAACAGCAGTGCCACGTCGGCCGCCTTGGTGAGCGTGGAACCCCCATTGCAAGCCATGGCGATCAGCGGAATGCGGAAGCGCTTGGCATAGGTGAGAAGGTCGGAGAGCTCAGCCGTCTCCCCGCCCTTGGACAAAAGCAGCAGCACGTCCTGTTTGGTGATGGCCCCCATATCGCCATGGGACGCCTCGGCCGGATGGACGAAATAGGCCGGCGTGCCGGTGGAGGAGAAGGTGGCGGCAATCTTGCGGGCCACATGCCCGGATTTGCCCATGCCGCTGACGATGACCCGGCCTTTCGCGGCCAGGATCATGCCCACCGCGTGGCTGAAATCGCCGTCCAGCGCCTCCGCAAGCCCTGTCAGCGCCTGCGCGGCCGTGGTCAGCACCCGGCGGGCGGCCGCGAGGTCTCCCGCGGCTGCTTCGCCCGAGACGGCATGCAGGGGGGCCTTGGACCTTGCCATGTAACCCTTTGTTCTAACAACGAATTATATCGCCCAGCCTACCCTATGGCAAATTACGGCGGCGTTAAGCGAATTTCGTGCCAAGTTTCGCCCGAAACCGGACGAACCGCAAGAGTCGACGTTAGCAGTTGCAGCGAAGACCCTTTGTGCTTCACGCGCATCCAAGCGCTTGGCCGCATCTTCGATCTTTCAATGCGCGAAGATATCCACTTCCTCCCAGCCGGCCAGATCCAGCGCGGCGCGCGAGGGCAGGAAATCGAAACAGGCCTGCGCGAGTTGTGTGCGGCCTTCCCGCGCCAGCATCGCATCCAGCGCGGTCTTGAGCTGATGCAGATGGGCCACGTCATTGGCCGCGTAAGCCAGCTGCTTTTCGGTCAGTTCCTTTGCGCCCCAGTCGGAAGATTGCTGCTCCTTGGACAGGTCCACGTTCAGCAGTTCGCGCACCAGGTCTTTCAGGCCGTGCTTGTCGGTATAGGTGCGCACCAGCTTGGATGCGATCTTGGTGCAATAGATGGGCTTGGTATCCACACCCAGATATTGGCGGAAGATGGCGACGTCGAACCGGGCGAAATGGAACAGCTTGATCACGGCCGGATCGGCCAGCATCTTTTTCAGATTGGGCGCCGCATACTGGCCGGCGGCAAACTGCACCGCATGGCAGACGCCATCGCCACTCGACAATTGCGCCAGGCATAGCCGGTCGCGATGCGGGTTCAGTCCCAGGGTTTCGGTGTCGATGGCCACCAGCGGACCGAGATCCAGACCGTCCGGCAGATCGCCCTGGTAGAGCTTGATCTTCATGGGGCTCCAATAGCGCAGCAACGGGTTAATTAATAGACTAAGGGCATGAGGCCTTATGCTGAAAAGCTGCGGAAAGACGGCGGACCTGTCCTGCTGTCGCTATTGCTGCACGGCCTGCTGTTGCTGGTGGGCCTCTGGTATCTGCATCAACGCCCGATACTGACCCAGAGCCAGATTCGCGCCCTGCCGGTCGAACTGGTGGTCGGTGGCAGCATGGGTCAGAACGGTTCCGCTTCGCCGGCGACGCGGCTGCAGGTGGCGCGTCCGCATCCGGAAAGCGCGCCGCGGCCGGAAGGCGTCAGTCCCAAGGGCACCCAGCAGCCCGAAGATGAATTATCGGCAAAGTTGCGGGCCCTTGCGCAACTCAAATCCGCCGATACGGCTTTGCCCAATGCCGATATCAGCACCATGCCGGGCGGCGGCGCGGGTGGTGACGGGGAAGGCAATTATGCGCTGAAGGATTTCATCCGGGCGCAGATTTTGCGGCGCTGGCTGCCGGACCTTTCCATTCCCGGCGCGCGCAATATGCCGGTGGCCTTGCGCATCCGGCTGCTGAGAACCGGCATCATCGACGATGTCACGATCCAGGATCAGGCGCGCATGCATACCGACGCGGTCTTCCGCGACATGGCGCTGAGCGCCCGCGATGCGGCGCTGCTGGCTTCGCCCATCCAGATTCCGGGGATGCGGCTGGAGAGAAACCAGACCCTGACGATCGTGCTCGAGCCGAAAGCGGTACTGCGCTGACCTCATGCTTCGACAAGCTCAGCATGAGGTTTTTGCTTTCATCCTCACCCTGAGCCCGTCGAAGGGTGAGGGTTACGGCAAGTCTCTAGCCACGCGGAAGCCCGTGAGGGTGGAATAATCGTAATCCTGGTCGGCGCCATCCTCCGAGGCGCCGACCCGTGCGGCGCTGCGGATGAAGATCGGCACATTGTTCCAGGCGCCGCCGCGAATGGCGTGACGGGTGCAGAAGCTGTCCGTCCAGGCCCGGCCGTCGCTGGGGGCACCGACATAGCTGGGATGCCAGCAGTCAGCCGTCCATTCCCAGGCATTGCCCAGCATCCCCACCAGGCCAAAGCCATTGGGCGCGAAGGCATCCACCGGCCCCAGCAGCTTGTTGTCCCATTTGCTGCCGCAGCCATTGCAGTTGGCATGGCCCGAACCGATATCCTCGCCCCACCAGCGGGCGGTGGTGGTACCGGCGCGGGCGGCATACTCCCATTCCGCCTCGCTGGGCAGGCGGTAGGGATTGCGGGTGCCGATCTCGGGATGGGCGGCGCGCGCCTTCTGGTTGATCCAGGCGATGAAGGCTTCGGCGTCCTTCCAGTCCAGGCAGACGGCCGGCCAGCGCGGCGGCTCGACATCGGTGGGCGTGGCGGCCAGGCCACGCTTGTACTGTTTCCAGCCCAGCATCAGCAGCGGATTGCAGGGCTGCGGCTGATAGCCGGTGGCACTGAGAAAGGCCAGAAACTGCTCGCTGGTGACCGGATATTTGCTCAAGGCGAAGGCCTTGATGGTCACTGGGTGCTGCGGGCCTTCGGAATCGAAACGGCCTGCCTCATGCGCCGGGCTGCCCATCAGGAATTTGCCGGCGGGGATCGCCACCATCTGGGGACAGGACGGACATTCCTGAAAACTGTCGGCAAAGGCGGCCGCGGCCATCAGCGAAACCGCCAGCATCGCCAGCAAGGCAGGGCCGAGCCTCAGGCGCGATTCTCCATCAGTCTGCGGCAGGTGGAAATCAAAT
>CAYQZM010000276.1:0-18057 GCA_964421935.1 uncultured Rhizobium sp.
CTGCGGCAAATCCCCGGCGCTGCGGTTGGTGGCCGGCCTGCTCGACCCGGATGCCGGCCACATCCGGTTCGTGCACGGCAAACCCGAGATCGGCTTTGTCTTTCAGGAACCGACCCTGATGCCCTGGGCCGATGCCCTGACCAACGCCCGCCTGCCGCTTGACCTGAAACGCGTGTCGCGCAGCGACGGCAATGCCCGCGCAGCCGCGGCGCTGGCGCGCGTAGGGCTGCAAGGATTCGAGCGCGCCTTCCCGCGCGAATTGTCGGGGGGCATGAAGATGCGGGTTTCACTGGCCCGCGCGCTCGCTGCCCAGCCGAAGCTGCTGTTGCTGGACGAGCCTTTCGCGGCGCTGGACGAGATCACACGCAACAGTCTGGGCGATGACCTGCTGCGGCTGTGGAAGGAGGACGGATTGACGGTGCTGTTCGTCACCCACAGCGTCAGCGAAAGCAGCTACCTTTCCAAGCGGGTACTGGTGATGACACCGCGGCCGGGGCGGATCGCGGAAGACATCGCCCTGCCTTTCGGCCGCGACAGCCGGCTTTCCATCGCCACCATCGAAGCGCAGCGCGCAATCAGCGGAGCGCTGCACACCGCGATGGCCGCATGAAACGGCTTCTGGACCTTGTTTTGCCGCTGATCGTCGCGGTCCTGTTCCTGGGCGCGTGGGAATGGGCGGTCGCGCACTGGCAGGTACCTGTCTATGTGTTGCCCGGCCCGTCGGCCATCGCCAAAGCTTTCGCCGACAATTTCCCGTCGCTGATGGCGGCGCTGCTTTCGACGCTCACGGTCACGGTGGAAGCGTTCCTCTCCGCTTGTGTGCTAGGCATCGCCACCGCGATCGCCTTTTCCCAGAGCCGCCTTCTGGAGCGCACTTTCTATCCCTACGCCGTCATCCTGCAGGTGACGCCGGTGGTGGCCATCGCGCCGCTGATCCTGATCTGGGTCGGATTCGAGCGCATCAATCTGGCACTGGTGATCATCGCTACCATCGTCGCCTTCTTTCCCATTCTGGCGGGCGCCACGCTGGGCCTCAAAAGTGCCGATTTCAATCTGGTCGACCTGACACGGCTTTATGGCGCGTCGCGCGCGCAGGTCTTGTGGCGCGTCCGGCTGCCCACCGCCCTGCCCTATCTGCTTTCCGGTATGAAGACGGCCGGCGGTCTGGCGCTGATCGGTGCGGTGGTGGCTGAATTCGTCGCCGGCTCCGGCACCGCCACGGGCCTTGCCTGGCGCATTGTGGAATCCGGCAACCGGCTGGAGATCGCCACCCTGTTTGCCGCTCTGGCCCTGCTGGCGCTGACCGGGGTGTTGATCTTCGCCGCCCTGTCGCTGCTGGAATGGGCGCTGCTCAGGCGCTGGCATGAAAGCGCGCTCACCGCGCCGTAAGCTACTTCCGCGAGGGTGCGGTTTCCCGGATACCCAGCATGGCCAGCACCCCTAGAGCGAGCGCCACGCACATGTAACCGGCAGGGGCCAGGGGCGAGCCGGTCAGGTCGGTAAGCCAAGCCACCACGGGCTGAGCCGAACCGCCGAAAATTGCAATGGCAAACGCATACACAATGCCGGAGCCGCCCGAGCGCATCTGCGGTGGCAAGCTCTCCATCAAGGAACACATGATGGCGGGCGTTCCTAAGCCGAGCAACGCTGCCATCAACGCCGTTCCGGGATAGAGCGTGAGTGGCGTGCGCCAGTGCGACATCAACAGGAAGCAGGGCAACCCGACGATACAAAGCAGGCCATAACCTCCGACCATCAGGGGCTTTCTGCCGAACCGATCGCTCAACCAGCCGCCCAGGAGATTGAAGATGATGCCGCAGCCACCGCCAACGAGCAGCGCCCCGAATCCCACCGCTGTCGAAAGGCCCAGGGTGTGGGTGGCGAAGAGATTGATGTAAATCAGCGTGTAAGTCGCGATGGTGGCGCTGGCCAGCATCACGATGGTCAGCAACCCCAGCACGATTTCCTTGCGCGTCGGCCGATGCTTGCTGCGGGCGGCCTCTGCCTCCAGCGTCTCGGGCAGCCGCCGTCGCATGACCAGCGCAAACGGCACTACAGCTGCGCCCAGCAGCATGGCGACCCGCCAACCCCAGGCATTGAGATTGTCCGGTGCCAGAAGATTGGACAGGATGACGCCGACGATGGCGGCTCCTACGGTGGCCGCCTGTTGGGTGGCGAATTGCAGCGCGACGTAGAAGCAGCGCCGGCCCCTGGGCGCCGCTTCGGTCAGGAAGGCCGTGGTTGGGCCCACCTCTCCGCCCAGGGCAAAGCCCTGGAGCAGCCGGAAGACCACCACCAATATTGGGGCCGCCACCCCGATCGCCGCGTAAGAAGGGGTCAGCGCCAGGCCGACAATGCTGGCCCCCATCAGTCCGAAGGAGAACAGCATCGCGGGCTTGCGCCCGATCCGGTCGCCGAGTGGACCAAGAATTAGCCCCCCAAAGGGACGCCCCAGAAACCCGACACCCGCCGTGGCCAGGGTCAGGAAAAGCTGGCGGGTCGGCAGCTGGCCCGGAAAAAATATCGCCCCGATCTGGCCGGCGAAAATACCGAAAACCAGAAAGTCGTAGAATTCCAAGGCATTGCCGGCTACCACCGCAGCCAATTGGGGCCGGCTGAGCAGTCTGGGCTGAGTGGTCACGAATCCCCTCGCTTTCGGCCGATAATGCCGGGTTCCGCCGCCATAATAACACAAATATTTTATGTTGTTCAAAAGAAACTACAGAAACGCCCTGTTGAAGTCTTGATTTCGACCGCTGCTCGTGGTTTTTCCCCCTCCCATGGCGCACCACAATCAAGGCCTGCAGATGTTGACCGCCAACCGCCTGCGCGACGGCGATGTGCTGTATCGCAAGGGCGATGGCTGGGCGCTGTTTTTGGCCGATGGCGAGGTTTATCGGGACCAGGCCAGCGCCGACGCTGCCCTGGCCGCGGCGACGACGGAACTGGTCCGCAATGAATTCGTGGCACCCTATCTTTTCGAGGTGCGTGAGGTAGACGGCAAGATCGTGCCGGTGAAGGAGCGCGAGATCATCCGCGCCGCCGGCCCAACCGTGCATCGCCACACCGGCAAGCAGGCGGGACAGGTCCATGCTTAATACGCTGAATCAACCCTTGGCCAAGCCGCGCCAGCCCAACATGTACCGCTATGACGAGTTCGACGCGCAGTTCGTCAACGAACGGGTCGAGCAGTTCGCCGGCCAGGTGGCGCGTCGTCTTTCCGGCGAGCTGACCGAAGACCAGTTCAAGCCGCTCCGGCTGATGAATGGGCTTTACCTGCAGCTTCACGCCTACATGCTGCGCATTGCCGTACCTTACGGCACCCTGTCGTCGCGGCAGATGCGCAAGCTGGCGCATCTGGCCCGTACCTATGACAAGGGCTTCGGCCATTTCACCACCCGCACCAATCTGCAGTTCCACTGGGCCCGGCTGGTGGATGTGCCCGCCATGCTGCGCGAATTGGCCAGCGTGGAAATGCACTGCATCCAGACCAGTGGCAATTGCGTGCGCAACGTCACGGCCGACCAGTTCGCCGGCGCCACCGACGAGGAGATCGAAGATCCCCGTCCGCTGTGCGAGA
The DNA here is from genome assembly GCA_964421935.1 of uncultured Rhizobium sp. GTDB lineage: Bacteria > Pseudomonadota > Alphaproteobacteria > Micropepsales > Micropepsaceae > Rhizomicrobium. The sequence goes on from CAYQZM010000276.1 coordinate 3,581, forward strand.
TCATCCGCCAGTGGTCGAGCCTGCATCCGGAATTCGTTTTCCTGGCGCGCAAGTTCAAGATCGCCGTGGGCGCCTGCGAGCAGGACCGCGCCGCGATGCAATGGCATGACATGGCCGTGCAGGTGGTGAAGAATGCCGAGGGGCGCATCGGCTATCTGGTGATGGCCGGCGGCGGCATGGGCCGCACCCCTTACGTCGCCCATGTGATGAACGAGTTCGTGGAGCGGGAAGATATTCTCGCCTATCTGGAAGCGGTGCTGCGCGTCTACAACCAGGACAGCCGCCGCGACAACATCCACAAGCAGCGCATCAAGATCCTGATCAACACCATCGGGCCCGAGGAAATGCGCCGGCGCGTGGCGCGCGAGTTCGACGAACTCAAGCGCATGGGCACCTTGCAGCTGCCGAAGGAGGAGCTGGACCGCATTGCCGCCTATTTCAAGGCACCTGATTTCGAGACCGGCCTGTCCGACGAGATGCCCGATGCGGGACCGGACTTCGCCAACTGGGTGAAGACCAACATCCACAAGCACAAGGCGCCCGGCTATGCCATCGCCACCATCACGCTCAAGACGCCGGGCCAGATCCCGGGCGATGCCAGTGCCGCCCAGATGGATGCCATCGCCGACCTGATGGACCAGTACAGCCTGGGTGAAGTGCGCGTCAGTCATGAACAGAATCTGATCCTGCCGCATGTCCGCAAGAAGGACCTGCCGGCGATCTATGCCAAGCTCAAGGAGCTGGACTTCGCTTCGCCCAATGCGGGCCTGATCACCGACATCATCGCCTGCCCGGGTTTGGACTATTGCGACCTGGCCAATGCCCGCTCCATCCCGATCGCGCAGAAGATCGCCAAGCGCTTCGAGGATCTGGACCGCCAGCACCAGATCGGCGAGCTGAAGATCAAGATCTCCGGCTGCATCAATGCCTGCGGCCACCACCATGCCGGCCATATCGGCATTCTGGGCGTGGACAAGAAGGGCGTGGAATTCTACCAGCTGCTACTGGGCGGCTCGGGCGCCGAAGATTCCTCCATCGGCACCATCATGGGGCCGGGCTTTGGCGAGCACGAGATCGCCGATGCGGTGGAACGCGTCGTCAACATCTACCTGGCCGAGCGCAAGGACGGCGAACGGTTCCTGGACACCTACCGCCGCATCGGCATGGAGAAGTTCAAGGCCGCCGCCTATCAAGAGGCGGCTGCGGCGTGACCAAACTGATCAAGAGTGGCGCTTACGCGCAGGATGTGTATGCGCGCGTGGCCGACGATGCTCCCTTGCCGGAAGGCCCGGTGCTGGTGTCGCTGGCGCGCTTTCAGAAGGAACGCGACACACTCCTGGCCCGCAACACCGCTGTCGGCATCAAGCTGCAGGCCAGCGAAAATCCTGAATTGCTGGGCGCCGACGTCAATCATTTCGCCCTGATCGCCCTGGAATTCCCGAAATTCCGCGACGGCCGCGCCTTTTCCTGGGCCCGGATGCTGCGCACGCGGCTGGGCTATACCGGAGAGATCCGCGCGGTCGGCGATTTCCTCTATGACCAGGTCAACTACCAGCACCGCGTCGGCTTCGACGCCTGGGAAGTGCCCGACCATTTCACCATCGAGATGTTCAACCGGGCCCTGACGGAAATGACCAACGTCTATCAGCCCTCGACGGACGGCCGTATCACCATCCGCCAGCTGCGCGCCGCGGCCCGCAAGTCCTGAGACATCGCGGCTGATTGTGGCCCCCGCCGCGTCTTGGCGTGACGGAAGACCCTGATACTGCAGGGCTACAACCCCCCGTTCATCCGGCGTTCATCTACCTTACGCCTTATTCAGCGGCGCCGGTTCCACCTGCCCGCTAGTCTCCCGGCGGTTTGGGGCCTTTTTTGAAAAGGACGATCTGATGCGCAAAGCCCTTCTTCCTGCCTTGGCTTCGCTGCTGATTTGCGGAACCGCCACGGCCGCGCTGATTGCCAACAAGGCACATGCCGATCAGAGCAAGCACAGGCCTGTCATGCTGATGGTGGCGCAGAACCAGGCGCCTCCCGCCGAGCCCGAGGCCGGCCCGCCACCCCCACCCGGTATGGATCACGCCATGATGCACCGAGCCCAGCGCGGCCAGTTCTGCCAGGACATGTACGCCCGCAAGGCCGGCGAGATGGGTTTTCTGGAAGCCAAGCTCCAGCTGACTGCCAGCCAGCAGCCGCTGTTCGCACGCTGGAAGGGCATCAGCCTGGACATCGCCAAGCGGCGTGAGAGCGCGTGCGGCGGCCGCCTTCAAAAGGCACGCAGCGGTCAGCGGCCCGATGTGATGCAGCGGCTCGACCGCGAAGAGACCATGCTCAAGACGCGCCTGGCCGATCTCCAGGCCGAGCGTCCGGCACTGAGCGCGCTTTATGGCGCCCTCAATCCGACACAGAAGCAGGAATTTGCACGCACCGCCCGGCACCACATGGGCGAGCATATGCATATGGCGATGCACATGATGCGTCATGGGCCCCAAATGGGCCGGCGCCTGGGCCGCGGTCCGGACGGGTCAGCGCCGATGCCGCCACCGCCGCCGCAATAGCCACGGAACTGTCATCGAAGGCGCTTCAAGTGGAGGCGCCGCAGCGATAAGGGCGCCCTTCGGGGCGCCCTTTTTGCCTGGGGCGCATTTTCTATTGCAGCGGGGGCGGCAAAGCCTCACAAAACCCGCATGAACGCACCCGCCACGTTTGAGACCCTGCCGCGCTTTGCCAGCACGCTGAAAGCCATCGAGAGTCTCAAGCCCACCGAACCGCTTTATCTGGTGCATCCGGAAAAATTCGCAGCCGCCGCCAAACAGTTCCTGGACGGGTTTCCCGGCGATGTGCTCTACGCGGTGAAAGCCAATCCGCATCCCATCGCCCTGACGCAGCTCTGGAATGCCGGCATCCGCCATTTCGACACAGCCAGCCTTGGCGAGATCGAAGTGGTCAAGGGCCTGTTCCCCGATGCGATCTGCCACTTCATGGCGCCGGTGCGCCTGCCCGGCCAGGGCAAGGCCGCCTTCGAAAGGCATGGCGTCACCGATTTCGTCGTGGACAGCGAATCCGAGCTGGAAAAGCTGCTGGCCGAAACCGGCAATCCGAAGAAGCTGCGCATCTTCGTGCGCCTGGTGGCACAGCTCGGCGGCGCGCTGCTGGAGATGTCCAGCAAATATGGCTGCCGTCCGGAAGAAGCCGCCAAGCTGCTCAAGCGAGTGCGCGCCTCTGGCGCACAGCCCTGCCTGACCTTCCATGTCGGCTCGCAATGCCTGTCGCCATTCTCCTACGCCCAGGCGATCGAGATCGCCCAGCGTACCATCACGTTGGCCGGCGTGGAGATCGCGGCGCTGGATGTCGGCGGCGGTTTTCCCGCCGCCTATTCCGGCCAGGAGCCGCCGCCCTATCACTGGTATTTCGACATGATCAAGGAGGCGCTGAATTCGCTGGGCCGCCCTGGCCTGAATGTCATGTGCGAACCCGGCCGCGCGCTCTCAGCCCCCGGCATCTCGCTGGTCGCCCAGGTGGTGATGCGGCGCGGCGACCGGCTTTATCTCAATGACGGCATTTACGGCAGCTTCGACGAGCAGCGTTTCACCAGCTTCGACGAGGATTATCCGCCCAGTGCCATTACCCTGGACCCCAAGGGCAAGGCCAAGGCGGCGAGCGGCGAAAAGCGGCCCTTCCGTGTCTATGGCCCGACCTGCGATTCCGCCGATGTGCTGCCGCGGCCGCTGCCGTTGCCTGACGGTATCGCCAATGGCGATTACATCCTGTTCGACGCCATGGGGGCCTACACGGTGTCCTCGCGCTCGCCCTTTAACGGCTATTATCCGGACAGTTGGGCGGTCATCGGCTGAGCCGGAAGCGAGCACGGGAGCCGAAGCTCCCATGCTTTCATCTTAAAGCGCCGAACGGGGTGCCGGCGTCACCGGCACATAACCGTTGATCCGCTTCAGATCCGGATCATGGCTGGCCGCAAGCGCGGCCGAGGGGCTCTCGCCACAATTGCCGGTAGTATTGGACACCACCTGCGGCTTGGTATCGGCCGAGCCCTGTGTGATGCGGGTGACATGCGTGCAGACACCGTTGCTGCTGGTTTCCGACACCATCGAGAAGCTGGTGCCTGGCGGCAGAGCATGCATCTCGGCACTGTGCAGGTCGTCTCCTTGCGGCAAACGGCTCAACATCTGCGCACGATGCAGCATCACGCTCATTTGCCGGTCCATGTCGTCAGCCATGCGATCCAGTGCCGCGAAGGACGGCATGTCGAAGGCCGTCGGCCAGGCAAAAGGATCGACCAGTTGCGGCCCCGCAATCGGGCGGAAACTGACCTTCGGTGCAACATTGCCGCTGTACTCGATGGTGGCGATGCCGCCACCCGGCACCGGAACGGTCATCTGGTGCGTGTTCAGTTCCCGCGCCACCGCTGGCGCCAGAATCGCAAGGCCGGCAATAGCGGCGCCGGCAAGAAGTAAAGGTTTCAGGCTGTGCATCTCATCTGTCTCCTTTCTGCTCTGAGACAGACAAAATTTAAAAACAGCTGACGCTGATGCAAGCGTGAAAAAATGAATTCGACTTAAAGCTTTGGTTCCGGGCGCTGCCTCGCTGCGATGAAGAGCGCGATAATATCTGCCCAACCCATCGTCAGCGGCCTGGGAAGGTCGGCGAGGCCGATGGCGACAGCGTCTCGGCGATCGACCAAAATAGAAGCATCGACGCCGGCCGAAGCGACCCTTAACTTTCGGCGTGGACTTCGTGCCGCTCGCGCGTCTTTAGGAACTTCACGCTCGGGAAACGCTCGGCGACATAGCCGATTTCCCAGGCGCTCTTGGCCAGGAACACCGGCGCGCCGTCACGATCCGACGCCATGCCGCCGCGGTTTGCGGCGGCGAATTTCTCGATCTCGACCTCCGAGCCCTGCAACCAGCGGGCGCTGTCATACGGCGAGGCTTCCAGATCCACGTCCAGATCATACTCGGCCACCAGCCGTGACTTCAGCACATCGAGCTGCAAAGCGCCGACCACGCCCACGATCCATTGGCTGCCAATGGCGGGCTTGAACACCTGGGTGACGCCTTCCTCGGCCAAAGACTCCAGCGCGCGCGCCAGATGCTTCTGCTTCATGGGATCGCCCAGCCGCACCCGCCGCAGGATTTCCGGCGCAAAGTTGGGGATGCCGGTGAAAACCACCCCGCCGGATTCCGACAAGGTGTCGCCCACCCGCAGCACGCCGTGATTGGGAATGCCGATGATGTCGCCGGGCCAGGCTTCGTCCACAGTCTCGCGCTCGGAGGCGAAGAACAGGATCGGGTTGTGCACCCCGACGGTCTTGGCGGTGCCCGACTGTTTCAGCTTCATGCCCCGCTTGAACTCGCCGGAGGCCAGCCGCAGGAAGGCGACACGGTCGCGGTGGTTGGGGTCCATGTTGGCCTGGACCTTGAAGACAAAGCCGGTGACCTCGCGGTCGCCCGGCTCGGCATCGCGGCCGACCGCGGCCTGGGCGCGCGGGCTTGGCGCATAGCGGGCCAGCGAATCCAGCAGCGGCGCCACACCGAAATTCTTCAGCGCCGAACCGAAATAAACCGGCGACAGGTGGCCTTCGCGGTACGTCTCCAGATCGAAGCGCGGCAGACCTTCGCGCGCCAGCAGGACATCTTCCTCCAGCTTGGCGACCAGGGCGTCATCCAGCGTGCTGTCATTGAAGGCCAGAAAGCTGTCGGCGGACAGGTCGTAGACACCCTTGAAATTGAGCCCCATTCCCGCCGGCCACATCATGGGCGCGGTCTCGATCTGAAGCTGGTCGGAAATCTCGTCCAGCAGCTCGAAAGGATCGCGCGCTTCCCGGTCCATCTTGTTGACGAAGGTCATGATGGGAATGTCGCGCAGCCGGCAGACCTCGAACAGCTTGCGGGTCTGGGCTTCGATGCCCTTGGCGGCGTCGATCACCATCACCGCGGAATCGGCTGCGGTCAAAGTACGATAGGTGTCTTCGGAAAAATCTTCATGGCCCGGCGTGTCCAGCAGATTGAACACCGCGTCCTTGTATTCAAACGTCATCACCGCGGAGGTAACGGAGATGCCGCGTTCCTGCTCGATCTTCATCCAGTCGGACTTGGCACGCCGTGCTTCGCCCCGCGCCTTCACCCGGCCGGCGGCATGAATGGCCCCGCCCAGGAGCAGAAGATGCTCGGTCAGGGTGGTCTTGCCGGCGTCGGGATGGGAGATGATCGCGAAGGTCCGGCGCCGCCGTGCTTGCACGGCTGAAGGAGATAAGTCGGCTTCGCTGGCGGGGGTACGGCTCATGGCCGAGGGCGTAGCAGGGCCCGTCTCCGGCGGCAACCGGAACTTAGGACATAGCCCTTGGGGCCGTGGCCATGACCCGTCGTCCCCGCAGATACATTTCGATACTGCGCGCCGAGAACAGCAGCGCGGTAAAGACGATCGAAGTATCCGAAATCAGCAGCATGTCCAGATGCCAGGCGCTCGCTTCCACTTGCAGCCCGGTGCGCAGACCCAGGCGGAACAGGATCAGCACCACCAGCACCAGCATGGCCGCCTGACTGCCCTTGACCATCAAGGTGCCGTCCTCGGGATGCACCTCGATGGCCATGGTACGGCCCCAATACCATCCCGCGATGCCGCCAAGGGCGCCCGCCACGGTCAGCCAGAGCCAGGCCTGCGGCGCCCAGTGATGGGGCTGGCCATGCGGCCCGGGCGCCAGCAGCACCAGCGCCGTCAGGCCCAGAAAGATGACAGGCCGAATCCATATTCGGCCCAGCTTCAGCGGCTGGGCCCGGCTCATCCGGCGCATGCGCAGATAAAGCACCGGCAAAAGGATCAGGATGGGCAGGAAAAGCTGCAGGGTTTGTTGCTGGGTCATGTTCGCTATTGGCCGCCCGTCCTCGTCTTGGATGCCTCACCGGATAACAAGTTAGACAGAGTCAGATAATCGGCTCATCGACAAAGGCGCGGCCTTCCCGGTCTTCGATCTCGACGATCCAGACATCGGGATCGAATGACACCTGTTTGTCGCACCATTGTGACGCCCGCGCCTCGTCGGCCCAGCCGCCCAGCGCCTGTGCCCAGGACAGTTCGCCCCCGGCGCCGCGCACCTGGTTGAGCACCAGCACCGTCCCATCGAGCTTCGCGACTTTCAGGATGATGGCACCAGCCTCCTCCGCTCCGCCGCGCACCACGAAGGCCGAGGCGCCTGCGACCTGCACACGCCGGATCAGGGCGCGGACGAAGATGCCGGCTTTGAGCCGTGGCGTGAGGGTCATGTACCGGCCCAGGCGAAAGCGCGCGCGAGCTCGGCCGCGCCATCGCGGTCGTACCAGCGCCCATGTGCCAGGATTACCCGCCGCGCCTTCCAGGCCAGCATCCGCCGCACACCGGCGCGCAACCCCGTCCTGTGGCGCAGGAATGCCAGCCGCATGTCATAGGGCGCGCTGCCATGCGGATCAGCGGCATGAGCCGCCCGCACCAGCCAGCGCAGCCAGGACCGCTTGATGCGGCAGGGTTCGAAATTCTCGATCAGGTCGGTCAGCACGGCAGTACCGGAAAGCCGGTGGAAGAAGTCCGCCTCGATAAAACCATCGCCGGTGAACAGAACCTGGTCGATCTCGTCCGCCCAGTCCGGGGCCGGTGCATCGCCCAATTCCGCGTCGATCCGCAAAGGACGTTTCGCTTTCTTTGAAAGTCCGGGCACGGCGTGCACGCGTGCTTGCGGGTAGCGCATGGCCCAATCCGGGATCCACCAGTAATGAAGGCTGTTGGAGGCAATCAGGTGGCGTACCGGTCCCAGCGCATCCACCGCCGCCATCAACGCCGGGTCAGGGGCGATCGGCGAATGCACGAACAGGCCGCCATCGCCAAGCCGTATCACCGTCATGCGCGTGGGAAAGGGCAGCACCTTGAATTGGATTTCGGGGCCGTCGGCGAGCCAGACATTCTCGGCCACCGGCTTCAGCACCTGCAGCGGCGCATAGGGAATGAACGCATCGGCCATCCCGCACCATAAGGCGCGCGCCACGGATCTGTCACGCCGCGCGGAAGGGCAGAACTTTGCCGGTGGTCAGACGCTCGCCCTTGGCATCCACCGCCGCATGCGGCAGACGCACCGTCACGATGGTTCCTTCGCCAAGCTCGGAGGCAAGCCGCGCCTCGCCGCCGTGAAGCTGGGCCAGGGATTTCACCAGCGCCAGGCCCAACCCCGTGCCTTCCTTGGCGCGCACCGCTGCGGTTTCCACCTGTTCGAAAGGCCGGCCCAACCGCTCCAGATCGGATGGCGAAATGCCGGTGCCGGTATCCTGCACCGAAATCTCCACGGAGCGGTCGGCGGCAAGACGGGCGCTGACCACGACCTCGCCGCCGGGCGGGGTGTATTTCACACCATTGGAAAGAAGATTGACCAGAATCTGCTTCACGGCGCGGCGATCGGCGAATATCTGATGGGCAGTCGGCGCGATCTCAAGCCGCAAGATCACGGCCGACCGCTCTGCGGGAATCTTCAGCACGCGTATCGCGCTCTCCGCTGTTTCTTCCAGGTCGAACACTTCCTCGGTCAATTCGAACTTGCCGGCCTCGATCTTGGACATGTCGAGCACGCTGTTGATCAGATCGAGCAAATGGGTGCCTGATTCATGGATCAGCCGGGCATATTCCTGGTAGCGTGGGCCGATCGCACCAAACATCTCGCGCATGGTGACTTCGGAAAAGCCAATGATGGCGTTCAGCGGCGTGCGCAGTTCGTGGCTCATATTGGCGAGGAACCGGCTCTTGGCGCGGGAAGCGGCCAGAGCTTCATCGCGCGCTTCCACCAGCGCATGTTCCTGGCGCTTGCGTTCGGTGATGTCGCGCGTCACCGCCACAATATCGACTGGCGCGCCGAGGGCCGTTTGCGCCGGGCGGCAGCGTATCTCCATCCAGATGTGGCGGCCGTCCTTGCGGGCCAGGCGTACTTCCGCGGCGCCAGACTGACCGTAGTAGCTCGAAGCCACCAGCGCCGCCTGCACCGCGTCCGCGTCCTGGGGATGGGCCAGAGACACGAAGGTCTGGCCCTGCAGCTCTTCGGGCGCATAGCCCAGAAGCGCGAGCGTGGCGGGACTGGCAAAGCGGATGCGGCCGTCGGAGGAATGGCGGGTGATCAGGTCCATCGCATTGTCGGCTAGAAACCGGTAGAGCAGCGCGCCCTCGGCCGCCGCGGCATCGGCGGCACGCTGGCGATCCTGGGCCGCGGCCGCGATCAGCACCGCTTGCACCAGCGCCGCCAGCAGGGAACAGGCATAGACCTGCCACACCGGCAAGGTGAGGCGCGATGCCGGCAAAAGACCGGCAGCCTGGATTGCCGCGACAACAAAAAGGGCCAGCCCCGCCGCCAGCCCGGCACGCGCCACCGCCGCGCGGCCGCCGCAGAGCGCTGCTTCCGCCGGCACCAGAATAAGCCACAGCATCAGCGGCGAGGTGACGCCGCCGGTCAAAATCGCGAGATATCCGATCAGGAGGGCCAGGCCCGTCAGTCCGATCTGTTCCAGCACCGCCAACGGAATGGTGGTGAAGCCCAGCAGCGCCAGGGCCACCGGCGCGATCAGGCCGGCCAGCGCGATCCATTCCAGCAGGTCGGGCTGGCCCACCAGACCGACGAAAGCCAGGCCCAGGGCCGCGCCAACGCCTGCCTTGGCGGCCTGCACCAGCATGAAAGCCCGGCGCTGGCTTCTGTTTTGGCTGCGTCCATCGGAACGGACGGACGGGCAATGGTTAATCGCCATTAAGCTTTCGTGTCTTCATTTCACCAGGCGGAGTCTGGTGGCACAGCCTTAACGAAAGCTGAAGCATCCACGCCGCTGTTCAGTTTTCCACAATGATCGGGGAAAGACCGGGGAGATTTGCCGGTGCCTTTTCGCAGGACAGGTGGTTTTCCGAGGTCCACCCCTAACCAATCTGCAACAGAAACCAGCACAGTATCGGCGCTCATCAGGCGCTCAGAACGAGAACAATCTTGGCCTCTCAGGCAGCACAGACCGCGCGCGCGCAAGCGTGGGCCGATGCCAGTTCCCTGCTGCTGTCGCTTGATGGCCTGCGCTCGGTCATCACCATCTTCAGCCGCGATGGCCGGCTGCTCTATGCCAATGCGCACCTGAACTATCTCTTCCGGTCTTTTCCGCCCTATCAGACCCTGATCGGCAAGACCTATGAGGAATTGATCCGGCTGGAGATCGCGGGCGGCGAAATCGCGCCGGCGGCGCTGGCCGGGGGAACGGCGTGCTTCATCGCCCAGCGGCTCAGCCAGCTGCGGGAAAAGAGCTTCGCGCCACGCGATATTTCCCTGGCCGACCGGCGCGTCGTGGAGATCAAGGCGCGCAGCGGCGCCGACGGCTGCACGGTGCTGCTCTGGGCTGACGTTACCGCCGCCCGCGCCCAGCTGGCGCGGCTTCAGGAAGCGGTAGCGCTCTCGGCGGAAGCTTTTGCCTTCTACGATGCGCACGACCGACTAATCCTGGCCAACGATCTCTACGCCCAGCTTTGCGGGGTCAAAAGCCTGAATGAGTTGATGGGCAAGACTTTCCCGGAAATCGCCGGCATGGTGGCCCATGGCGGCCGGCTGGTCCTGAACGAACCGCCTGAGCAATGGCTGGAGCGCCGTCTGAAGGGCCATCGCGATCCCGTGGGCGCGGTGACCATCCGCACCAGCAGCGGCGAAGCCTATCTGGTGCGCGACCGCGCCAGCCAGGACGGCGGCCGGGTGATGGTCTTCACCGACGTCACCGACCGGGTACGGGCAGAGATCGCGCTGAAAGAGCAGCAGAGCACCTTGGCCGATGCCCACGCCAAGGCGGAACAGCAGAAATCCTATCTCGCCGATCTCGCCGCGCGCCTCGACCAGGCCAGCGCCAAGGTGGACAGCGCCAAGACCACCCTGCTGCGCACCATGGGTCATGAGCTCAAGACACCGCTGAATGCCATTCTCGGCTTCAGCGACCTGATGAGCAGCATGGCCGAGCGCATGAGCCCGGCCCAGATCCGCGAATATGCGGGGCTGGTACATCAAGGCGGACAAAACCTGCTCAAGATCATCAACCAGATCATGGATCTCACCAAGATCTCGGCCGGCCGCTATCAGCTTCATCGCAGCGCCGTGGACGCCGGCGGCCTGATGTGGCAGATGCGCGAAACATTCCTGACCCGCGCCACCGCCCGCAAACTTCACATCGATGCCGACCGTTGTCCGGTCGGCCTGCTCGTCAATGCCGATGAAGTGGTATTGACCGGCATGATCCAGAGCCTGGTCGACAATGCCGTCACTTTCAGCACCGGCAGTCGTATCGAGCTTTCTGTGCGGACCAGAGCAGACAGCGTCATCATGACCGTGGAAGACGATGGCGCCGGCGTCGCGCCCGAGGACCTGGCCCGAATTCAGGAACCTTTCGAGCATGCGGGGCGCAGCGATGGCGCCGATCACGCCAAGGGCGCGGGCCTGGGGCTGACCCTGGTCAAGGCTTTTGCCGAGCTGCATGGCGGCACGTTGGAACTTGAGAGCCGGGCAAGCCAGGGTTTCTCAGCCTCGGTCAGGCTGCCAAGAGCGTTGCCGGCCGCATCCTGACGCGCGGCGCCTCGCATTTGCCGCAAATTTTAATGACATGTGATTCAATCACGCAGCGAGTTTAAATTGAAACCGCGACAACACATACGCGTTTCATTTTCGCTGGGCCCCGGAAGCGCAAACTAGCTTCAAATTTAAAGAAAGAGTTCAGCACGCAACAATGCGGGGCGGGCCACTCTCGTCGCGTCGCACACGTGAAGAGCCTGTTATGATTTTCCGGGCCGTTTTCTGGATCGGACTTGTGTCGCTGCTGGCGCCACATGAGCCGGATCTCGGCCTGGGACGCCCGGGCGCCGGCACATCAAATGTCTCCTCCGCCACCCTCAAGTCCGCCGTCGAAAGTCTCTCGCGGACGGACCAGGATTGCGGCTCCGGATGTGCCGGCGGCCTCGGCGACTTCCTGCATCGCGTCAATCCAAAGGTTGTTAAGGGCCTGGCCGAAGTGAAGGCGGAGATCGCGGCCGACCAGCGCGCCCGGGCCGAAAAGCTTGGGCGTCTTTGATCGCTCTCAGATGTGGATGAAGTCCACACGCGTCTTTTTGGGCGCCTTCTTGCGCCGATCCTTCCCGAAATAGGCCGGCCGCAGCTTGGAGCGGCGATCGGGGCCGAAGAATTCCTGGGCAACGATGAAAGGACGCGGGTCCTTCATGGCCGCTCTCAACTTGGAAGCCAATGTCCGGGGGCTGAGCGGCGTTGTGAGAAGATCCGTGGCGCCGGTATCGCGCGCCTTCTCGAGATGGCGGCGGCGCATCTGCCCCTGCAGCAGGAAGATCGGGATCATCGGATTGAGTACGGCGTCGCGTCGCCGCGCCGCCAGGGCGAAACGGAGCTGGGCTTCCGCCTCCAACTCGCAGAAGACCGCGTGAAAATGCTCGATGGAAAGCAGCTTGATGGCGGCGGTGCTGTCTTCGGCCCGCACTACCTTGCCAACACCGACCATGGCCAGCACCGAACGCAAAACCTGGACGTTATGCGTCTTGGCCCCGATCAGAAGCACGCGATGGCCGGAAAATTCGGTCTGTTCCATGTCGTTCCCTGCCGCTGATAAAATCTGCCCCTTTTTTGCTTAAACCGGGTAAAAACCCGTGGTTAATGCGAGGTAAGATGCGTCATCGCGCCATCATTCTGTTGCTGATCCTGCCACTGACAGCCTGTGGCCTGTTCCAGAGCCGGGAAACCCGGGCGCTACGCAAAACACCCGATTACCGCGCCGGGTATCAGGATGGCTGCAACAGCGCTTACGGTCCCGATGCCAACAAGCGTCACGACGACACGATTGTGCGTGACGATACCCAGTACAAGAACAACAAGGCCTATCGCATGGGCTGGAATCGCGGCCTCAATGCGTGCCGCAACACCGGCTATACCGGCGGCGCCTTGCCAGGCACCGTGCCCAGCGGCCCCATTCCCGATCAGAACCCGGGCAATGGCGGACGGCCGCGCGGGCTGTAAAATGAATCTCGAGCCGCGCATTCCGCGCGGCGACCATCCGCTTGGGCCGTGACCCGTCCCCCCCTTTGCGGGCGAAGCCCGCCTAAAAGGGGGGGCTTCGATGGCCGAGCGAGCGAAGGGGAAAAACAAAGCCGGAGGGGGGATCACTTACAAAGATGTGTGATTTCCAAGGTTTGCCGGGTGCGCGAATCCAGCGAGTCACGGCCAGCGCAAAGCGGCGCCACGATCGCGCGCGCCTCTTCGTCGCGACGTTGCGCCCTGACAGTGAATGCCAGCAACGCCGTGTTCCAATCCTCCGCCGCGCGGCTCATCGCCGGCCTGGCCACATTGAGACGCGCGGCATCACGGAAATAAGGTTCGGCGTCGGCCACATCCTGCTGTTCCAGCAGATACAGGCCGCGATAGAGATGGGCGCGCGGGTCCTTGGGATACTGCTCCACCAGCGCCAGGCTGTCGGCCTTCATGGCTTCGGCCTCCTTGGGCAGTCTTTCCGGCGGAACGAGGTCGAGGCCGGGCCGGGCGTAGTCGGCATAGCCGGACGCGGAAAGCGCAAAGGCCGTGCCCGTCAGTGCCAGCCACAGGCCCGCCACCGTGGCCGCGATGCGGCGGGCCGGCGGATTTTCGTTTTCGTCATTCCAGGCGATCAGCATCACGAAGGCCAGCACGGTACCGGCCACGCAGCCGCCGAAATGCGCATTGATGTCCACCATGGCGCCACCGGATGCCACTGTCGGAATCAAGGCCGGAAACAGCGACCCGGACGCGACGCGGCGCATCAGGCCCGGCCGCCTGGCGCCGGCATGGAAGCTCAGCGTGAACAGCGCCGCCAGGGTCGCCATGATGGCGCCGGAAGCCCCGACAGAGAGGGTCTCGGCCGGATTGAACACCGTGGAAAGCAGCGCGCCGGCAAAGTCGCCGGTGAAATAGATCGCCGCGAACCAGCCAATGCCGATCATCGGCTCCAGCAAAAAACCCACCATTATGAAGGTGGTGAGATTGCCGATCAGATGCGCCGGCGAACCATGCAGTACCGTGGCGGTGAACAGCCGCCACCATTCGCCCTGCCCCAGAACCAGGGCACGGTCCGATGCGCCCATGGCGAGCAGGCTGTAATGACCGGGCGCGTAGGGCGCGACATAATCTGTGGCGCGGCGTAGCTCTTCCAGAAAACGTGCCACCAGCACCAGGCTGAGCGTAAACGTGAACCAGGGGATGCGACGCGCAAACCGCCCGCTCTGTACGGGCGCAGCTTCAGCCGGCAGCGCAGATGCCGGCGCGGCCAGTACCGCCGCGGGCACAACCACCCCTCGTTTTCCAAAGCTGCGGTTGACGGACAAAAAAACCTCACGCCCCCCTAGTGTCGTGGGGGGGTGGTGTGTGAGAGGAGCGCAATAAAAACAAAAAAGCACAACACAAACAAAAAACAAAACAA
>CAYQZM010000277.1:0-11326 GCA_964421935.1 uncultured Rhizobium sp.
GCCAAATGGTGGCGCGACGCCAACGGCCAGCGGCCCAGCGGCGTCATGGGCGAGATCGTCTTCCGTCCCCGGTTGATCGTGTTCGACCATAGCCGGCATATCCGCATGACGGGCGTGACGGTGCAGAACTCGCCCAGCTGGCAGATCATCCCCTATTACAGTGACGATGTGACGATCCGTGACATCAAGGTGCTGGCACCGGCCGATTCCCCCAATACCGATGCCATCGATCCCTTTTCGTCGAGCAATGTGGTGATCGATCACGTAACGGCCGATGTCGGCGATGACAATGTCGCCATCAAATCCGGCAAGATCAATTCGCCGGGCCCGGACGCGCCCAGCCGCAATATCACCATCACCGATTGCACCTTCCTGCATGGCCATGGCCTTTCGATCGGCAGCGAGCTGGCGGGCGGCGCCCAGAATGTCCGCGCCGAGCGCATCCACTTCAAAGGCACCGACCAGGGCATCCGCATCAAATCCAACCGCGACCGCGGCCACGATGTGAGCCATCTCTTCTTCAAGGACATCACCATGGAAGGGGTGAAGACTGCGATCCTGATCTCGGAATATTATCCAAGCGTGGAACCGCCGGCCGACAACCGCCCGCAACCCATCGGCCGGCTGACGCCCTTCTTCCACGACTTTCATATCGAGAATGTCACCGCCACCGGCAGCCAGACCACAGCAGTGGTGTTCGGCCTGCCGGAATCGCCGATCAAGGACCTGACCATGAAGAATGTCCATCTCAGCGGCGTCAAAGGCATGACCATCAGCGACGCCCAGAACGTGGTGCTCGAGGATGTGAAGGTCACCGCACAGAAGGGCAAGGCCATCGACATTCGCCCCTCGGCGAAAGTGACTGTGCGTTAAACAAGATCGCTAGGAAAGCGCTTAGATGTGCCCGCCATGCTCGCGCACGGCGCGCGTCACGCTGGCGACATCCTCGGTTACGGCCTGGCTGCGGCGATCGAACCGCAGGACCGCCTGCACATTGGCCGGATATTCACCCGGAAAAGCCTCGCGGATGGAAAGCACGGCGACGGGATCGACCTTGACGGGCGATCCATCGGGCCGTGTCAGGTTGACGGCCAGGATCGAGCTGCCATCCGCGCCGCCGCTGCCGCCCAGGATCCTGGTGATGCCCGCGACATAGGCCTGGGTCTCGGCCGGCAGCGCCGTGCCGTGGGCAAGAAGATCGTCGACCCGCTGCGGGCCTGCATTGTAGGCGGCGAAAAGCGCGGGAAAGGCGTATTTGCCTTTCAGCCAGCGCAGATAGGCCGCGCCCGCCATGATGTTGTCGTGGGGACGAAACGGATCGGGGCCCAGTTTGTATTGCTGGCGCATCTCGTCATAGGTGCCGGGCAGCACCTGCATCAGGCCCAGCGCCCCACGATCGGAAACCATAGGCTGGCCTTCGCTCAACATGGTGCGGCCGCCGCTTTCCATCCGCATTACCGCATTGATCCACAGCACGGGCACGCCGAAGCGGTGCGATGCGCCCTTCACATTGCCGCTCCAGCGCTTGATCAGCTGGGTTGGCGACATCGCCTGTTCCTGAGCGAAGACCGAGCGTGACGGCGCTGGCGCCTTTTGCTTTGCCGGATGTGCCGCCGCATGCCGTGCCGGATGCGGCTTGGCAGGCTTCTTCGCCGCAACGGCGACCGACGGCGCCATCAGCAGCAGGATCGCGCCCGCAAGCGCCCCGACGCGGATATCAGACCCGCATCTCAGGGCAGCCGCCAGGCGATGAAGCTGTCGCCCACTCCCGTGCCGAAGCCCGGCTGGCCGCCGGCTGCGAGCAGCACATACTGTTTGCCGTCACGACCCATATAGGTCATGGGCGTGGCATGGCCGCCGGCCGGCAGCGCCACATCCCACAAGGTCTTGCCGGTCGCCTCGTCGATGGCGCGGAAATGCTTGTCCTGGGTGGCGCCGATGAAGATCACCCCGCCGCGCGTCACCAGCGAGCCGCCGATATTGGGCGCGCCCAGCCGGAACGGCAGGCCCAGCGGATAACCCAGGGGCCCGCTGTTGGAAGCATCACCCAGGCTGCGTTGCC
This sequence comes from uncultured Rhizobium sp., assembly GCA_964421935.1. GTDB lineage: Bacteria > Pseudomonadota > Alphaproteobacteria > Micropepsales > Micropepsaceae > Rhizomicrobium. The sequence goes on from CAYQZM010000277.1 coordinate 2,063, forward strand.
AGATCGCCTTGCCGGTCTTGAGGTCCACCGCCGTCAGGAATCCGTAAGGCGGCCGCTGGCAGGGAATGCCCAGCCCGGTGACAAAGCCGTGCCAATGCACGCCGTAGGGCGTTCCCGCCATGGCCGCGCCCGGCTCGGTCTTGCGGCGGCGCGGATCGCCATTGATGTAAAGACCTTCCGCATCGGCCTGAGACCGGGGAATAAAGCGATCGTAATCGGCCATCAGGTTGGAATTGACGATCAGCACGCCGCGGCCCTCATCCACCGCGACGCTGCCCCAGTCGATGCCACCCAACTCGCCCGGTGTGCGGATGGAAGCACCCAGCCGCGGCGGCGTGTAATAGCCGCGATAATCGGCCTGGCGATACAGGATGCGGCAATAGAGTTGGTCGAACGGCGTCATGCCCCACATATCGGCTTCGGTCAGGTTGGGTCCGGCGAAGTTCGGCATGGCCGTCGAGAAAGGCTGGGTGCGCGACCAGCGCTCGCCCGGGATGGTGGAAGCCGGCACCGGCTTTTCTTCCACCTTGGTCAGTGGCTTGCCGGTACGGCGGTCCAGCACAAAGATCTGGCCTGTCTTCGTGGCCTGGATCAGCGCCGGCACCGGTCCGCTTGCGGTGGGGAAATCGACCAGCACCGGCTGGGCGGCATTGTCATAGTCCCACAGGTCGTGATGGATGGCCTGGAACACCCAGCGCACTTCTCCGGTGTCCGCATCCAGCGCTACGGTGGCGCTGGAGAAACGGTCGGTCTCCGGCGAGCGGTTGATGCCGTAGAAATCGGGGCTGCCCATGCCCATCGGCAGATAGACCAGGCCGAGCTGCTCATCCCCGCTATAGGGCGGCCAGGCATTGGGCGTGGACGGGGTATAGGTCTGGCCCGGCGCCAGCGGCGCATGATCATTGGGCTTGCCGGGATCAAAGACCCATTTCAGCGCGCCGGTGACCGCATCATAGCCACGTATCACGCCCGGCGGCACGAAGGTTGACTGGTCGTCGATGATGTAAGAGCCGATCACCGCCGTGCCGTGCACGATGGCGGGCGGCGAGGTTGGATTGATCCAGCCGCGGGGGAATTTCTCCAGCCCCTCGCCTTCCGAGAGGTTGACTGATCCGTCCTGGCCGAAGCTGTGGCAGGCGCCGCCGGTCTTGGCATCCAGCGCGATCAGGTGATTGTCCACGGTCCCCACCAGGAGCCGGGTGGCGCATTCGGGGGTGCCGGCGGGCGCGCGGAAGAAACTGACGCCGCGGCAGAGGCCGCGCCCGCCATAGGACAGGTCGATCTTGGTGTCATGCCGCCAGACCTGTTTGCCGGTCACCGGATCCAGCGCGAAGACCGCACTGTGCGGACCGCACGCATAGACCAGCCCATCCACCATCAGGGGCGTGGTCTCATAAAGATGGGCGGAATGCTTGTCGTGCGAGAAGGTGCCGGCGTGATAGACCCACGCCTGTTGCAGGGTGCCGGCATTGGCCGGCGTGATCTGATCGAGATCGGAATAGCGCGTGCCATGCAGCGACTGGCCGTAATGAGTCCATTCGCCAGGATTGCCGGCGCGCGCGGGCCCCTGTGCCGGCAGCGCCGAGGCGCTTGCCTGACCCTGCAATGAACCCAGGCCCAGCACAGCCACCAGCCCCACGATCAGCGCCAGCGACGCCCACGCGCGCGTTCGCGATGAGATGGGACGATCGGTCGGCACCAGCCAGAGCAGCCACAGCGCGCCCACCGACAGGAAGACCAGCCGGGGCATCAGGGCCCAGCCATCCAGTCCCACTTCCCATAGCGACCAGGCGAAGGTGATCAGCAGAACGGCCCAGTAAAGGCAGATGCCCCAGACGCGGCGGCGCAACACCAGGAAGGCCGAGATCAAAATCAGGACGCCCGCAATCACGTAATAGAGCGAGCCGCCCAGGCTGGCGAGATAGACGCCAGGCAGCGCCAGCCCAAGGCCGGTGATCAGCAGCAGGAGGAAGGATAAAAGCCGCATGGTGCCCCGCGGGTTGACATTCGGGGGCGCACTTTAAGGCTCTAACGCCGCGGGGCAAGGGCCCGAAAGTTCAGTCGTACCAGCCCGGCGCCTTGACCGCATTCTGATACCAGTCGATGGCGTGACCGATCCAGAGCTGGGAGTGGGTGCGCGCCAGGAAGTCTTCCACTTTCTTGCGTGAGGCTGCCGTCCCCAAAGTCTGCTCGCGCGGTGGCACGCGGTTCAGGGTGCGTTCGGCCGTGTAGTGATAAAGATCGCCCGAGATCACCACCCCGCCGGTGTGCGCCAGCTTCACATAAAGCGACTGGTGGCCCGGCGTGTGGCCTGGCGTCGACAGCAGCACCACGCTGCCGTCGCCAAACACGTCATAGTCGCCGTCGATATACTGGATCTTGGCATGGGCCAGCGCCGCATAGCCGCGTGCCGCCCGGGCATTGGCATTGGGTCCGAACATCACGTCATATTCGGCCTTGCGCGCCAGCCAGGTCGAACCGGCATAGTCATTGGCGTTGCCGACATGATCCCAGTGGGAATGGGAAAGCGCGAGATAGGTGATCATCGGAGCGGTGACACCGATATTCTCCAGCTCGCCCCGCAAGGTGGTGAATTTCAGGATGCCCTCATAGCCCATCATGTTCTCATAGATCGGACGGCCGACATGGCTGTCGGGCAGGCCGGTATCGAACAGCAGCATCCCCTTGGGATGCATCACCAGGAAACAGGGATCGGAGAAATTGGGATTGAAGACATCGTCCCGGGTCAGGCCGAAGCCTTCGGGCCGGTTGGAGATGATGGTGCCGCAATCCAGCACATAGACGCGCGGGGATGTGAGCTTGGGCAGCGGCGGCAGGCCCGGGCCCTGGCTTGGCTGGGCGGAAGCGGCCGCCATCCCCAGAACCATCGCCAAAGCCAATACGGTGCGGAACAAGCGCATGGCATTTTCCCCTTCATCCCAGCCTATCAGGCGCCGGGCAGCGCCCGTTGGCAAGTGCGCTAAGGCCGGATCGTAAAAGCCGCGCCGTTCTCCCGCCCATTGCCCCAGAGCGAAAACGGATTTTCGTTTGCCGTCTGACCGGGTGCCGGCGGTGCCGCCGAGACCAGGGTCAGATCGAACAGCAGGGTCTGGTTCGGCGGGATGGCGCCATTGGTCGCGCCCTTGGCACCAAGCGCCAGGTTGGCCGGCAGCACCAGCTGCCAGTGATCGCCCACATGCATCAGGGACAGCGCTTCGGCCAGGCCCGCCAGGGGGACATTGGGCATGCCAAGGCTGGCCGGCAGAACCGGCGTGGTGGATTCCACGACCGTTCCATTGATCAATCGCACGCTATAACCGATCCGCACCACGTCATCGCCGCCCGGCCTCCGTCCGGCCCCACTGCGCAGGATGCGATATTGCAGCCCGCTGGGCCGCACGATGGTGCCGGGTTTTTTGGCATTGTCGGCAAGGAATGCGGCATTGGCGGCCGGACTCAGCGCTTCATCGGCGGCCAGCGCGGGAGAACCCAGCAAAGCCAGAAAAACCATCAGCCATTTCATCATAGCGCCATTCTCTGTGAGGGGCCTCTCATGCGTCAATGCCGTTTGGTTTTTGCGGCAAAAGCCGCCATCATGGTGGAAAACAGGGGGCGGAAATGAGGAAACTGCTGGTCATTGCCGCCGCCGTGCTGCTGCTGGCGCCGTCGGTTCAGGCGCAACCGCCCCGTGAGAAGATCATCATCGATACCGACATCGGCGATGACATCGATGACGCTTTCGCCGTGGCCCTGGCACTCTCCAGTCCGGAGTTCGAGGTGCTGGGTTTCTCCGCCAGTTTCGGCGACACGACCACGCGTGCCAAAATGCTGGACCGCATGCTGGGCGAACTTGGCCACAGCGATATTCCGGTGGCGATGGGCACGCCCGTCGATGTCAACCGCAATGCCTTTACCCAACGCCGCTATGCGGAGGGCGGGCAATTTGCGCGGGCCAGTCATCCCAACTCCGTCGATTTCGTGCTGGAGCAGGCGCGCAAATATCCCCATCAGGTGACCTTGGTTGCCATCGGTCCCCTGCCAAATGTCGGCGCCATGATCGCCAAGGATCCTGCCGTCTTCCGTCTGCTCAAGAAGGTGGTGATCATGGGCGGCTCGATCCGCGCCATGACCGATCCCTATGGCGTGGCGGCGCCGATCGCGCCGCATCCGGAATGGAATATCAAGAACGACATTGCCGGGGCCAAGCAGCTGTTCGAATCCGGTGTGCCGCTGCAGGTGCTGCCGCTGGATTCCACGGCGAACCTCAAGATGCATGAAGTGGCGCGCACCGCCCTTTTCGCCCATGGCAGCATGATGACCAACATCCTGGCCGGGCTTTATTATGAATGGAGCCAGTATACGCGCAGCCCGACTCCCACCCTCTATGATCCCATGACCCTGGCCTCCATGCTCGAGCCGTCGCTCTGTCCGCTGACGCCGCTGCATCTGACCGTGGATGATGCGGGCAACACCAAGGAGACACCGGGCACGCCGAACGCACAGGTCTGCCTGCATTCCGATGCCGATGCCTTCCTGCAATTCTATGTCCGGCGCGTGACCTCGCATTGATGGACATCGATCAACTTTATGGTGCCGCGCTGGCGGCGCAGAAGGCCGGTCGGGAGGCGGAGGCCGAGCTGCTGTACCGGCAGATACTGGAACAGGCCTCGCCGCCCGAAGTGCTGGTCAATCTGGGTAATCTTCTGGCGCGGCAGGGCCGGCGTGACGAAGCCTTGCCGCTGTATGACCAGGCGCTCGCGGCGCGGGGCGATTTCCTGGAAGGCCTGTTCAATCGCGCCGGCCTGTTGCTGGAGCTGAAACGGCCCGAGGACGCGCTGAAAAATTACGAGCGCGTGGTGGCGCTGCGGCCCGACCTGTTCATCGCCTGGAACAACCGGGGGAGTGCCTTGCGCGCCCTGCAGCGGCCCGAGGAAGCGCTGGCCAGTTTCGAGCGGGCCGTGGCCCTCAATCCCTCACATATCAACGCCCTGACCAATCGGGCGATGGCGCTTTGGGATCTGCGCCGCCTGCCGGACGCGCTGGCCGCAGCGGACCACGCGCTTGCCCTCCAGCCCGGCCATGCCGAAGCGCTTTACACACGGGCGAATATCCTGCGCGATCTGGGCCGCATGGCTGAGGCGCTGGCCGACTACGAACAGGTGCTGGCGATCCAACCCGCGCATCCCCATGCCCTGAACGGCGCGGCACAGGCGGCACTGACACTGTGCGACTGGCCAAAGGTCGAAGCGCTGACGCCGCGGCTGAAACAGAATGCCGCCGCCGGTCCGGCCGTGATCCAACCCTTCGTGCTGTTGGGTTATGACGACGATCCCGTGTTGCAGCGGCGCTGCGCCGAGAATTATGTCCACCGCACCGTGCCGCCGCGCGCTGGCCTGGCCGGCAAGCGCCATTCCCACGACCGCATCCGTCTGGCCTATCTGTCCGCCGATTTCCATCAGCATCCCACGGCCCAGCTTCTGATCGAGTTGTTCGAGCGCCATGACCGCAGCCGCTTCGAGGTGACGGCGGTATCCTTCGGGCCGGACGATGGCAGCGCGATGCGGGCGCGCGTCAAGAAAGCCTTCGATCATTTCGAGGATGTGCGCGGGCGCAGCGATGCCGAGGTCGCGCAATGGCTGACAGCGCGCGAGACCGACATCGCCATCGATCTGAACGGCCATACCCATGGGGCGCGGACCGGCATCTTCGCTTATCGACCCGCGCCGGTGCAGGTCAATTACCTCGTCTATCCCGGCACCATCGGTGCACCGTTCATGGATACCATCCTGGCCGATCGTATCGTGCTGCCTTTGGACCAGCAGCCCTTCTTCAGCGAGAAGATCATCCACCTGCCGGATTGCTATCAGGCCAATGACGCAACCCGTGTGCTGCTGCCCGCGCCAAGCCGCGCCGAAACGGGTCTGCCGGCGCAGGGCTTTGTCTTCTGCTGTCTGAGCAATGGCTGGAAGATCACCCGGCCGGTCTTTGACATCTGGATGCGGCTGCTCGAGCAGGTGGAAGGCAGCGTGTTGTGGCTGCTGGACGGACCCCATGCCGACAAACTGCGCCGCGAAGCCGCGGCGCGGGACATCGCGCCGTCACGCCTGATCTTCGCGCCCAAGCTCGCACCGGACGAGCATCTGGCCCGCCATCAGCTGGCGGATATCTTTCTCGATACCTTGCCTTACGGCGCGCACACCAGTTGCAGCGACGCGCTGTGGGCAGGCCTGCCGGTCATCACCTGCTACGGCAAGGCGTTCCCCGGCCGCGTCGCTTCCAGCCTGCTGAAAGCGATCGACCTGCAGGAGTTGGTCACCACCAAGCTGGCAGACTATGAAGCCCGCGCGCTGGAGCTGGCAAACAACCCCGCTCTGCTCACGGCGACAAAGCAGAAGTTGTTGCGCAACCGCCGGGCCACACCGCTCTATGACAGTGAACGCTTCCGCCGGGCGATCGAAGCCGCCTACGAGGCCATGCTCAGCGCCTAGTGATGGTGGCCACCATGCCCGCCGCCATGGCCTCCCCCGTGTCCGCCATGGCCACCGTGAAAGCCACCGCCGCCGTGGAATCCACCATGATGTCCGCCGCCGCCATGGAATCCGCCGCGGTATCCACCGCCATGGAAACCATGATGGAACCCGCCGCGATAGCCGCCAAAGCCGCGATGATGCCAGCCATGCCAACCCCAGCCGCCACCCCAGCCAAAGCCGTTGCGCCACGGATAGCCGCACCAATACCAACCCGGGCCATGCCAGCCGAAGTCGTACCAGCAATAACGCTGGCCGCCCCAGACATAGAATTGTGCCTCGGCCGCCGAAATGGAAGCGCCGGCCAGGAGGACAGCACTGGCCACACCGAGAAGAAGTTTACGCATGATGGATCTCCTTCCTCGCCGCCTCCTGCTTTTTTAAGTGCGGCGAGGCAGGAATTGTTCCCTGGGCTAGTTCGCCTTGGGCCGCTTGTTCGGATCGAAGCCGTAAAAGCGCTCCGGATTTTCCACCAAGATGCGATGGCGCAGTTTTTCGTCAGGCGCCCATGCCGCCAGCAGGTTCAAGAGAACCACATCATCGGGCATCGCCACCGGGTTCAGCTTCTTGGTGGCGTCGGGATGCGGCCAGTCGCTGCCCCAGACGCAGCGCTCGGGCGCCGCTTTCAGATAGCCGCGCGCTGCCTCGCTGGCGCCGGCATAATGCGGCGGGGTGCCACCGCCATAGAGATAGGCGCCGGAGAGCTTGACCCAGCCATGCCCGGAATCCAGCAGCTTGCGGACCGTGACATATTGCGGACCCTTGGCGTCCACCGCCCGGCCCAGATGATCGATGATCACCGGCACCGGCAGGCCCAGCAGAAGCGATTCCATCTGCACCAGCTGTTCCGGCGGCATGTTGCACTGGATATGCCAGCCCATGGGCGCGATGCGCTTTGCCAGTGGCGTGACTTCGTCGGCGCCGACCGGATTGCCCAGCCCGAACTGCACCCGCACCCCACGCACGCCGGCATTGTGCAGGGTCTTGAGCTCGGCATCGGTGACCTTGGAATTGACCACGCAGACGGCGCGAGCGTTTTCACCCAGTTGCTTGAGGACATCGAGCACGCACCGGTTATCGGTGCCGTAGGTAGACGGCTGCACCATCACATTGCGGCTGGTGCCCAGTTTCTTCTGCAGCGCCTTGTAGTCGGTTACGGTCGCAAAGGGCGGCTTCAGGATGGCCTTGGGATTATAGGGAAAGCGCGGGTCATAGATGTGGTGGTGACAATCGGTGGCGCCGTCCGGCACCGTGAAGGTCACGCGCGGGTCCTTGGCCAAAGCGGGCGTGGCGGCAAGGCTCAATCCGGCAACCACAGTACGACGATCCAGATGCATTATTTCTTCCCCGTATAAGTGACTTTCCATACCGTCTGGCCGACATCATCGGCGACCAGCAGACTGCCGTCCCTGGCCACCGTCAGACCGACGGGGCGTCCCCAGGCCTTGGGCGGGTTTTTCGACACGCCATCCCAGAAGCCGGTGAGGAAATTATCATAGCCACCCACCGCGCGGCCGTTCTTCATCCTGATGCGCACCACCTTGTAACCATGCGGCTCGCTGGTGTTCCAGGAGCCGTGCAGCGAGACAAAGGCATCGCCCTTGTACTCGGCCGGGAAACTGTCGCCGGTATAGAAGACCAACCCAGTCGGTGCGCTGTGCGCCGGAAACAGCACATCCGGCACGATCGCCTTGGCCACCATGTCGGGACGCTTGGCGCCCAGATCCGGGTCGGGATTCTTGCCGATATAGCTCCACGGATAGCCGTAGAAGCCGCCGGGCTTCACATAGGTGAAATAGTCGGGCGGAAGATTGTCGCCCAGCCCGTCGCGCTCATTCACCGCCACGAACAGATCATTGGTGCCGGGATAGACCGCGATGCCGACCGGATTGCGGATGCCGCTGGCATAGTCCACCAGCTTGCCGTTCACGACCTTGAACACCTTGGCGCCCGGCTGATATTCCGAGACATTGTCGTGGCTGCCCATCTCCACAAAGATGCTGCCGTCGGCGGCCAGCGCCAGATCGCGGGTGGCATGCATCCCGGAGTTGCGCAGGTCCGGGCCGGTGGTCACCTTCTCCGGCTTGCCGGCCTTGGTCTGCCCCGGTTTGTAGGATACCCGCCATACCGCCATCTGGTCGCTGAAATAGAAATAACCGTTCTTCAGCGCCATGCCCTGCGGCTTGGTCAGGCCGGTGACAAAAGTGAACCGCTGGTCGGCCGCGCCCTTCCCCTTGCTGTCGCGCAGGATGGTGATCTTGCCGGCGATGCGCTCGGCGAGAAAGACATCGCCATTGGGCGCGGTTAGCAGTCCGCGCGCATTGTCCAGGTGATCGGCAAAGATGGAAACGGTGAAGCCTTTGGGCGCCTGCGGCTTCATCCCCGCCGGGCGCGGAATATCCGTGTCGTTGTTGGCCACCGCAGGCGTGGCATAGGGCTTGGGCAGGTCGGAGACCTTCAGCTCGAAATGCTGGCCCGGATGGTCCACCGCCCAAGCGGTGGTGGACAACAACAGCCATAGCGGAACTGACACAAATCTTTTCATCACCCTGCCCTTGCCGGCTAGTGTCCCGATTCCGAAATTCGCACGATCTCGATATCAGGCTTCGGGCGAATTTCGGAATCGAAGGACACTAACAATCTATTGATTCTAGTGTCGTTTGGTTTCGAAGTTCGCCTCAAGGATCGATATCCATGGTATGGCAAACTTCGAAACCACGACACTAGACGCGGTTTT
>CAYQZM010000278.1:0-3431 GCA_964421935.1 uncultured Rhizobium sp.
CCCTGCGCGAGGCCGGGCTGGTCACCGTGCGGCGCGAAGGGCGCGAGGCCCATTACCAGGCCCGGCCCGAAGGACTGAGGCCGCTGTTCGACTGGGTCGCGCATTACGAGAAGTTCTGGCGCGGCCGCGAGCCCCGCCTCAAGGCCGTTCTGGAAGGATTGGACGAATGAGCATCGCCACAAAGACCATCACTGTCGAATACGACCTGCCCTTTCCCCCCGCCAAGGTATGGCGCGTGCTGACCGAACCGAAACTGCTGGAAGGCTGGCTGATGCCCAACGACATCGCGCCCGTGGTGGCCCACAAGTTCACCATGCGCACCCAGCCGATGGGCAGTTGGGACGGCGTGGTCCATTGCGAGGTCCTGACCGTCGAACCGCCCCGGCGCCTGGTCTATTCCTGGAATGGCGGCGCGCGCGACAACCCCGCCTACGGCCAGCCACTCGATACCGTGCTGACCTTCACCTTGCAGGAAAAGCCCGGCGGCACCCTGCTGCTGCTGGAGCATTCCGGCTTCACCGACCAGAACGAATTTGCCTTCACCGCCATGAACAGCGGCTGGCGCAGCCATGGCGGCGCGCGCCTCAAGCAGGTTCTGGAGAACCTGACCGGCTGACTACTGGATGATGGCCGCCGTCGCGGCCGCGCCGGCCACGCCCGAGAAGGGCGACAGCCAGTTGGAGATATCGGCGAAGAAGGTGGTATGCACCTTCACCACATCGCCCGGATAGATCAGGGTCGACTGGTTCACGGGCACTTCCTCTTCCTTGTCGCTGCCTTCGCGGCGCAGGAAGATCACGCTTTCCACCGCGGACGGATTGAAGCCGCCAGCCAGGGCGATGGCGTTCATCGCGTTCATGTGCTCGACATACGGATACTGGCCCGGCCGGTTGACCGCGCCGATCACATAGAAGGGCCGGTAGGTGGCGATCTCGACCGAGACGCGCGGCGATTTCAGATAGCCCCGCGCCAGGGTGCCCGCGATCACCTGTTCGAGCTGACGCGCGGTGTAGCCGGCGGCGCGGGTCTGGCCGATCAGCGGCAGGCGCGCATAGCCCGAACCGTCGATGGTGAATTCACCCGACAGATCGGTCTCGCCATAGACCGTCAGGCGCAGCTTGTCGCCCGGGCCCAGCACATAGTCGGAGGTGACCGATGCGGGCCGCGGCGGCGTGGCGCTGGCGGTTTGCACATTACCCGGCGCGGGCGCCGCGCCGGCTTGTATCGGTGGCGGCGTGAAGCGATAGCCGTAGGGCTCGGTGGGCATCTGCGGCTGCTCGGGCGGCAGCGCGCGATAGCCATAGGCCGGTGTGGCGGGCTGCGCCGGCGCCTGCTGCTGCGAAACCGTTTGCGGGGCCTCAGGTCTCTGCGCCTGCTGAGCCGGCGGCACAAATTGCTGCGGCATGGCCTGCTGCGGCACGGGCTGATAGCCGTCCGATGCTACGGGCTGGGGCGCGGGCGCAGATTGCGGCGCATTCTGGGGCGCGCTGTTCAGAGTGGAATAGGTGCCGTTCGGGCCGATGCTGGCGCCAGGCACGGGCGCATAACCCCGTGGTTCGGGGGGCGGCGGAATGCCATCACCAGGCGGCATGGTGTCGTAATTATCGCCGGGAAAACGCTTCAGGCCATAATTGTCGTTCGGGTTGGCGACCTGCGCGCGGGCATGGCCGAACAACGCGAACAACAGCATCCCGGCGAGCACGATACCCGTGGCGCGCATCAGGAAAAGGGAGAGGGACCGGCCCATCGCCCATCTTATAAGTATGGGCTCTTACCGATTTCCTAGCGGGCCGATTTCCTAGCGGGTGGTTCGGCGGGTTAAGGAACCCTTAAGCGCACTTAGGCCGGGCGCAGACATGCCCTCTTCCCTTGTGGGAGAGGGTAAAGACGCTAAACCAGCCGGCTCTTCTGCACTGCCGCCGCGATGAACGAGGTGAACAGCGGATGCGGATCCAGCGGCCGCGATTTCAGCTCGGGATGGAACTGCACGCCGATGAACCAGGGATGGTCGGGGATCTCCATGATCTCCGGCAGCCGCCCGTCCGGCGACCAGCCCGAGACCATCATGCCGTGCTGGGCCAGCTGGTTGGCGTAGTTGGTGTTGACCTCATAGCGGTGGCGATGGCGCTCGCTGATCTCGGCGGCGCCATAGACATCGGCCACGCGTGAGCCCGGCGTCAGGCTGGCGGGATAGGCGCCGAGCCGCATGGTGCCGCCCATATCGCCGACGGCGACGCGGGTCTCCACCTGGTTGCCCTTCACCCATTCGGTCATCAGCCCGATGACGGGGTGCTTGGGATGGCCGATCTCGGTGGTGCCGGCGCCTTCCAGCCCCGCCAGGTCGCGCGCCGCTTCGATCACCGCCATGTGCAGGCCATAGCAGATGCCGAAGAAGGGCACCTTGCGCTCGCGCGCGAATTTCACCGCGCCGATCTTGCCTTCGGTGCCGCGCTCGCCAAAGCCGCCCGGCACCAGGATGCCATCCACCTCTTCCAGGAAGACCGCGGCGTCTTCGCGCTCGAAGACCTCGCTGTCGATCCAGTCCATATGGACCTTCACATTGTTGGCCAGCCCGCCATGGGTCAGCGCCTCGGACAGCGACTTGTAGCTGTCCTTGACCTGCATGTACTTGCCGACCACGGCGATGCGCACTTCGCCTTCGGGGTTCTTCACCCGCTCCACCACCTTCTGCCAGCGCGACAGGTCGGGCGGCGGCGCATTCTCGATGCCGAAGACTTTCAAGAGCTGCGTGTCCAGCCCGACCTCGTGATAGGCCAGCGGCACGCGATAGATGGTATCCAGGTCCATGGCCGGGATCACCCGCTCGGCCGCCAGGTTGCAGAACAGTCCGATCTTGCGCCGGTCGTCTTCCGGAATGGGATGGGACGTGCGGCAGAGCAGAATGTCCGGCTGGATGCCGATGGCCCGCAGCTCCTTAACCGAATGCTGGGTGGGCTTGGTCTTGAGCTCCCCCGCCGCCTCGATGAAGGGCACCAGGGTCAGATGGATGAAGGCGGTCTGGCCGCGGCCCAGATCGTTGTGAAGCTGACGGATGGCCTCGAAGAAGGGCAGGCCCTCGATGTCGCCCACCGTGCCGCCGATCTCCACCAAAAGGAAATCCAGCCCGTCGGTATCGGCCAGGACGAATTCCTTGATCATGTCGGTGACGTGCGGGATCACCTGCACGGTGCGGCCCAGATAGCCGCCCTTGCGCTCCTTCTCGATCACCTGGGAATAGATGCGCCCCGAAGTGACATTGTCGGACTTGCGCGCCGACACGCCGGTGAAGCGCTCATAATGGCCCAAATCCAGGTCGGTCTCGGCCCCGTCATCGGTAACGAAGACCTCGCCATGCTGATTGGGGTTCATGGTCCCCGGATCGACATTGAGATAGGGGTCCAGCTTGCGCAGGCGGACTTTGTAACCGCGCG
>CAYQZM010000279.1:0-8729 GCA_964421935.1 uncultured Rhizobium sp.
TAGGCTACCTTCGATTTGGTTTTGGACGGTTTGGATTTGGCGAGATAGTCCTGCACCGAGACCACGCCCAGCTCATTGGCGGTGATCAGGCTTTCCAGATGTTCCCGGCTGTTGACCAGTCCCCTGGACAGCAGCCTGCCATCCTCGCCGATCAATGCGGCATGCGGCAGCCGGTCCACCTGATAGGCGCGGCCGATGATGGAGGAATTGACGAACGGCAGACCCGCCATATCCAGCCGCGCGATCATGGCGCGCTGCTCGCTTTCCAGATCATCGCCGACAAAAACAATGTCCAGCTTTTCGGCGCGCGCGAAATTCTTGGCGACAGGGATCAGCTCCTTGCACAGAGGGCAATGCGGCGAGACGAACAACAGAAACTGCTTGCCGCCCTTCGGCTTTCCGATCACCAATGCGGCCCCGTCAAGCGTGGCAGCTTCCATCACCGGCGCAGCCTCTCCCACCACCGGACCTTTGCCGGTCATCAGGGCGCCCGCCGGCGCCACCCGCATGTGCAACACCCCGACCTGACGCGCCAGCGCCAGAAGGGCCAGGCCCAATCCCAGGATCGTGATCCAGGACAGGATTTGCGAAACGATCAGCAGGGTCAGCATGGCCGCGGCCCTCAGGCAAAGCGTCGAGCACGCGGCAGCGCCTCGAGCAGGTTGAACAGCAGATAGAGCAGGAAGAATCCCAGACCGGCCGCGGCGGCACCCAGCAATGCGGGCATCGGCACGGACGCGGACGGCACAAGAGAGGGCAGCAGCAAAGCCGCCAGCACAAGATTGCGCGCCGTCAGCGGACGGCTGAGATGTTGCGCCAGGAATGGCTGCCCGCAGCCGCAGTCGATATGGACCCGGCCACGTGCGATATTGATCGCCATGGCGCCGGCGAACAGCATCAAAAGCGCGATCGCCGCCAGCTCCGGCCAGGGTCGTCCTTGCGCGGACAGCAAACAGATCGCCAGCAACAATTCCAGCGGCGGCAGAACGCCCGCGGCGGGCAACACCATCCAGCCTGGTAGCAACCGATAGTTCCCAATCACGCCAGGAAGAAGCCGCCAGGCTTGTGCTTTTTGCACCGCGCCCGACAGAAAGATCAGGCCGACGCAAATCCGCCCAGCTTCAGCCGCCTCGCTCAGAAATGTCCCCCACAGCGCCATCAGGGCTGGACCGTGTAGAGGATGCCGCCGCCGGAATTGTCCCAGCTGCGCTTTTTCTCCAGGGTCTGGGCATCCAGGACGAAGGTGGTGCCCGAACCATCGCTGGCATAGACCTGCGGGTTGCTGTCCTGGCTGATGGCGATATTGACCAGCCTGTCTTTGAGTTCGCCGCTCAGGGCGTGGCGGCCGATCAGCTTGTGCGTGTTGCCGTCCAGCACCCAGATCTCCTGGGCCGGCTCATATTCACTCCAATATTCGCCCATATGCATCAACACATAGATGCGCCCCGTCGCGTGATGCACGGCGATGGGTTGGCGCCCGCCCGGCATCCAGTTCACGTCCATCGGCGTGTAAGTCGCCTTGCGCATGAAAGCGGCCTGCTGCAGTGACCAGGCTGTGCCGATCTGCGGCGTCGCGCCCAGGGTCACGGGCGTGATCATGCCGCTATAGCTGATCAGGGTCGCCTTGCCAGTCTTGGGGTCGACAATCGAGGTGTCGAAGATCGGATCTTCCGTTGCAGAGAAAAAGCGCGCCGACCGGGTGATGGTTGGCTTGTCGCCCATCGCCACTGTCGCCAAAGTGCCATTGGAGCAGAGCGCGGAAAACCCGTTGATGGTATTGGTCAGCATGGTGGCGCAGCCGGGCAGTTCGATCTTCTGCGCGAAACTATGGCTGTCCAGGTCCACCACATTGACGGACGAAGACGGCTGCATGTTGTAGATCAGTGCTTTCTTGCCATCGCTGGTGATCACCAGATTGTGGGTGCGATTGCCGATCAGCATGCGGCCGGGAATGGGAATTTCCGACACCAGTTTCAGACTGCGCACGTCATAGACCAGCAGCATGTCCTGGCGCTGACCGCGATCCAACTTCGACCAGATGGTCTGGGCGACATAGAAGTTCTTGCCCAGCGGATCGAAAGAGAAGCTGTCCTGGCCATACATATTGACCATGCCCCGCATCTTTCCGCTGTCGCCGTCAAAGATGCGGGTACCGTCCTGGCCGTTGCCGCGATTGACGAATACCCAGTGCGGCTGAACCGGATCGAGGGTGCCGACACTGGGCACCTCGGCCTGCGGGATGGTCACCGCGCCGGTGGGCGAGACTTTCTGGATGGGCGAGGCAATGCCATTGGCCCGATCTCCAGGCTGGGCTTTGCTTGCCGAAAAGGCGACTGACAGGACTGTCAGCGCGATAGCCCAAGATGCGACTCTGATATGCATCGCACAGCCCCCAGCAGCCATTCGGCCTTTTGGCAAGCTTTGGCCCGGACGCTGACAGAGTCAACGCGAAAAGACACGATGGCAACCGAGACCGCCAACCAAAAGCGGCGGCGCAACCTTTTATAAACAAGAGTTTGCGGCGGTCTGCCCAAGCACCGCACGTCGCATCGCCAGCCAGCCGCTCGCCTAAGCGCGCGGCGTTCGTCGCTTTCGCAGACCCACAGGACCTGCTCACGTACTTTGCGCGCCGCTCCTCACTTTCGCAAATCCAGCAGGGCCGCCTGCATCATCGCCCGGGCATAGCCGACATTATAGACCCAGCCGGTATAGCCCCCATTCTTCTGGCCTTTGTCATTTTCCACGCTGCGAGGATGTTCCGGCATGATCAGCCGCTTGTAATTGTTTTTGATCAGCTCTTTCATCACCGCGAACATGTTGTCGTCCCCCTCGTCGTTCCAGACCTCGACATATTTCTCGTTGGGCTTGGTCAGTTTGACGTTGCGGAAGTGGCAGTGATTGATGCGGTCGCGGCTGGCGAAATAGCGGGCGACCTCGACCGGGTCCTCGCCCAGCTCGCGGGTGACGCCGCAGTCGAACGTCAGGCCATTGGACGGAGAGTTCACCGTCTCGATCAGCCTTTTCCAGTCCTTCAGGGTATTGAGAATCTGACCCGAGCCGCGGCTGATCTTGGGCGGCGGGTCGTTGGGATGAACGCACAGGCGCACACCCGCCTTTTCCGCCACCGGCACCAGCTCCTTCAGGAAGTAGGTGAGGTTTTCCCAGACCTTTTCGTAGGACACCGCGCCTTCCGACGGAATCGGCGGCAGGTTCTTCATGCGGTCATAGTCGAAGGTCAAAAGGCCCGAGCCGCCGCGGCCGGTGAAGACCTCCTTGTAGCCTTCGTTGGCGCGGTGCGGGAAGAAGTCGTACTCGATCACGGGCAAGCCAACCTTGCCGGCGGCAACGATCGAAGCCTTCAGCTTGTTGATCAGGTCGTCACGGCCGGGCTTGCCATGCACCACCTTGAGCATTTCCGGCCACATGACGCCGTCGCGGAACCAGGGCACCATGACAATTCCCAGCTTCAGGCCTTGTGTGGCGAGCAGGTCCATGCGCTTGCGGAACCAGTCCTCCGTCCAGGGCGGCGGCGGCATGTCGGGCATGTCAACGATATTGATGCCGATCTGCTTGATCTTCTTCATCTCCGACTCCGTGGGATCGGCAGAGATGTACATGGTGAGCTTGGGCGTATCCGGCCCTTCCTGCGGCATGCCGCTGACATTGGAGGTGGCGGCAAGCGCGGGATGGGCGCCGATCAGCGCGCCGCCGGAAGCGGCCAGCATCTGACGCCGAGAGAAACTGGTATTGCTCATGTCTTTCCTCATGGTTGTCCGGATCACAGTCCGGCTTCTGGTTTCAATTAAATGCGAGGCCGTAACGACACTGTCAGCACCAGCAACGGTGCGGCAACCGACAGGGCGGCAAACGGTGCATAAGCAAGAGCGTGCGCCAATGTGTGTTGCGTCGGCTTGGGATGCAGGATCGGCAGCACGAAATCGCGGCCGAAGGCGATCAGAATGTAATTCATGCCGACAAAGCGGATAACGCGCCAGGCCTGCCGTCCGATCACCTGGACACCGCCGAACGACAGGGCCGCCAGCAAATAGACCCAGAAGAGGCCCACCAAAAAGAAAATGAGCAGGCCACCGGTCAGTGCGACCCGGCCCAGCAGATAAGACAGCCATACCACCAGGCCGACATGCACCAGATGGGCGGCGGCGAAGGAAAGGCCGAATTCGCGGCCATGACCGCCGATCCCTTCCCAGCCGGTAAGCTGGGCGAGCGCATTGCCGGTATAGGCCAGCCAGAACAGCAGGAACGACCAGCGCGCGGTCACTTCCAACGCCAGACGGGTCGGCTTTTCGCCCGTCCCCGCCGCGCCCAGGATCAGGCATGCGGCCAGCAGCGCCATGCCCAGCGCCACGCCGATCCACAATCCAAGCCGGGATTGCCGAACCATGCCCACTCCCTACCCGTCAGGCTGTCAGGAAGGGTGATTGCTTGTCAACAAAGCGACCGGTTCAGTTCAGCCGCCAGATCTCAAAATTGAGCAGCGCAGCAAAACCGACCCAGCAGGACAGCGGCAGGAGACACAGCCCGGCCAGCCGATCGATGCGCCAGAAGACCAGCATGGTTGAAACCACCAGCAGTTCTTGCGGCACGATATTGCACAGGCCCAGCAGCGGATCGTGCAGATCGAAGAACATCCAGGACCAGGCGATGTTGAAGGCCAACTGAACGAAAAACAAAATCAGGGCGGCGCGCTTCTGATGCGCGTCCGTGCCAAGCACCCGCCAGACTGCGACCGCCATCAGGGCGTAAAGAGCGAACCAGACCGGCCCAAACAGCCAGTTGGGCGGATTGAAAGACGGCTTGGCCAGATGGGCATACCAGGGGGCGAGATTGGGATAGGTCGCCGCCTGCCCGAGCAGGATCGCTGCCACCACCGGCAGGACAGAGATCGCAACTCTTTTTCCAGTCGACATGGGCCTTCTGTTTCTTCGACGGCTGCCGGGCGATATGTTGGCGCGCCTAGCCGGCCTTGCGGGTCTTGAACAGGATGTAACGCATTATGGGGCTTTTCAGCACCTGATGATGCCAGGTCCCTGCCGGCAGGATCACCACATCGCCAGCATGCAGCATCAGGCTTTTGCCGCCGGTGACGGCGTCGGCATTGAACTCGCCCGGCGACATCTCGCGCGGATTGCTGGCTCTATCGCCATAATTGAGCAGCACATCGCCTTCCTGGATCACCAGTTCTTCGTCCCAGCCCATATGTTTTTCCACATGGCTGGACTCGACGCGCTTGCGGAACGACATGCTGAACCCAGGGCCGTCGGCGATGGGGCTGGCCAATGTCTTGCCGGCCACGGCCCGTGCGGCCTCCTTCGCGGTGATGTGTTTAAAGGTCACCTCTGCCCGCGCGGGTGCCGACGCTAGGATGGCCGCGCCGACGATCGCCATTCCAAATCTGATCATTCTCGCCTTCCTATCTGTATTTGCCGCTGGCGGTGGCCCAATGGTCCACCACTTCACTGCCCCGGATCACGACATAATGGCCATAGAGATTGACGGTCGGGTCGCAGTGCGGGGTGATACAGACCACCGCTTCGCCGGCGCGCATCTTCACCCCTTCAGGCAGCCGCACCCGGCCATGTTCATCGCCGAAGACGGAATAGCTGGCGCCCTCGGGGCCGTAGGCGATCAACGGCGCATCGGCATCGGTCGCAAATGACTTCTGCCCGGCATCGGTCGTCACCATGTCCGGCTGGTTGGTGCTGACCACCCGCGACAGCACGAACAGTGAGGTTTCGAAGGGCGCTCCGTCCGGCCATATCTCGTTGTATTGCCGGTCCATGAAGATATAGGAGCCCGCCTGCAATTCGGTCAGAACCTGGCCGGCGGGATCGATATCGAAGCTGCCTGTGCCGCCGCCGCTGACAATGCCGTGCGCGAGGCCCCTCGCCGCCAGCAGCTCGCGCGTCTGGCGCAGCTTGTCCATCACTTCAACAGCGCGGGCCTGCCGCTCCGCGCGATCGGCGATATGCTGGATATGGCCGGCATAGCCCTGGATGCCGGCAAATTTCAGCCCCGGGCTCTGGACCACCTGTGCCGCCAGCGCCACCGCCGGTTCGCCCGGCCGGATACCGGTGCGGTGTTGGCCGACATCAATGTCCACCAGCAAAGCCAGTGTCTGTCCGGCACCGAAAGTGGCCTGCGATAGACGGCTGACTGTTTCGCGGTTGTCCACCACCGCCATCAGCCCCCGGCCCTGTGCATTCAGCGCCAAGAGCCGGCGTACCGAATTTTCCGACACCAGGGGTGAGGTGATCAAGATGTTCCCGATCCCGGCGCCAGCCAGATGCTCAGCTTCATCGAGAATGGCGCAGCACTGGCCGATGGCCCCCGCCGCGATCTGGCGCCGCGCCACTTCCGCGCATTTGTGGGTCTTGGCATGAGGACGCAGGGATATGCCCTGCTCGCGGCAATGCGCCGCCATGCGCGCGACATTGCGCTCAAAGGCATCCAGATCGATCACCAGCGCCGGGGTGGCGATCTCCGCGCCATTCCGCTGCAGCAGCCCATCCCAGTCGATCACGGGTTCGCCCGCTTGCGGGCCGCGGCCACTTCCGCCGGGAAATTGATGTTAGCGGATTCGCTCCCCAGCACATGGCCGTTGACGATGAAGGCGGGAGTCTGAAAGGCGCGGATGGCGCGCGCCTGGTTGAAATTGGCGATGATCTCGTCGGTCACCTCTGGCGCAACCATGTCGCGTTTCAGCCGCGCCACATCCAGCCCGGATGCCTTGGCCATCTGCTCGATGTCCGACACCTCCAGCGGTCCCAGGTGGCGCATCATGGCCAGATGGAAAGGCGCATATTTGCCCTGTTTCATCGCCGCCAGCGCCATGCGCGAGGCAATCATGGATTGTCTCGTCAGGATAGGAAATTCCTTCAGCACCAGTTTCACGCCCCTGTCGCGCTGGACCAGCGCCGTCAGCCGCGGCTCGACCGCCTTGCAATAGGGGCAGGCGTAATCGAAGAACTCCACAATGGTGACGTCGGCCTGGGGGTGGCCGATGAAGGGCGAGCCGGGATTGTCTTCCAGGGCGCCGCGAATGGCCGCCGCCCGCTGGTCGCGGTCCTGGGCCTCAAGCATCTCCGCCCGCTTGGCATAATCCCGCACCGCTTTGGCGGTATCGGCGGGTGCCGCCAGTGCCGCGGATGAGAGAAAAAATGCCGCCGCGAAAACCCGAATCTTCTTCATAAAATCCCCGTCAGACAGCCTGTTATGGCAGCCAGGCCTTCCCGTGTTAAGCCTCTCGGCCAAGAAAGGATTTCCGGGTGAGCGAATTCATTCCCGTGGGCGCGCCGATCCACACCAGGCGGCTCAGCCGGCTGGAAACAGCGCTGGCGGCCCGCCGCAATGTGCTCGAGCTGATCCCCGCCCTTTCCTACAACCAGGGCATTGTCTCCGGCGAGATGCTGATGCGCTGGCACATGCTGGCCGATCCCGCCGGCATGAAGCGGGTGATGCTGGACAATCTTTCCAACTATCCCAAGTCCGAGATCATGAAGCGAATGCTGCGGCCCGCCATCGGCGGCAGCCTGTTCAATGCGGAAGGCGCGGACTGGCGCTGGCAGCGCCGCGCGGTGGTCCCGGTCTTCACCCATCGCAATGTGCTGGCGTTGGCCCCCGCCATGACCGCTACCGCAGCGCGCGCGAGGGAACGGCTGAAAGCGTGCGGCGCGCGCGCCGAGCTGGTGAACCAGATGCTGACCGCGACCTTCGATGTGATCTGCGATGTGGCGCTGTCGGGCCGCGAGCATTTTGACAGCCACACTTTCGGCGCCGCCATCACCGACTATTTCCGCACCGCAGGTCGTGCTTCGCTGCTGGACTTCCTGGGTTTCCCCGAATGGTTTCCGCGTCCCGGCGAACTCCTGGCGGCGCGCGCGGTGCACACCATGCACGAGATGGTCGGGGCGGCGATCGAGGCGCGACGCAAGGCAGCGGCCCCACCCGCCGACGATCTTCTCGCCTACATGCTCGATGCCCAGGATCCCGAGACCGGCCAGCGCATGAGTCCGCGGGAGCTCATCCACAACATGCAGTTCTTCATCGTCGCCGGGCACGAGACCACGGCCTTGGCGCTGGCCTGGTCGCTGTATCTGCTGGCCCATGCGCCGCAGGAACAGGAAAAGGCGCGCGAACAGGCCCGCGACGTCTTGAACGGGCGGCCTGCCGAAGCCGGCGATCTGACCGCTCTGCCGCTCATTCGCCAGGTACTGGAAGAATCCATGCGGCTTTATCCGCCGGTGGGCCTCCTGGCGCGCACGGTGGTGGCGAAGGATGAACTCTGCGGCCGCATCATGCAGCCGAACGACATCATCTTTCTCGCGGTGTGGGCGCTGCATCGCAGCCGGCTGTTCTGGGATCGGCCGGAACTGTTCCGCCCCGACCGTTTCGCAGATGATGCCAACGAGGTGCGGGACAAATATCAGTATCTGCCCTTTGGCGCCGGCCCCCGCGTCTGTGTCGGCGCCGACTTCGCCATGATGCAGGCCCAGATCATCCTGGCGACGTTGGTGGCGAATTTTCATTTCCGCCCGGCCGCGCCCGCGCCGCATCCGGTCATGATGATGACGGTGCGGCCGGAGCCCGGCGTTTTTCTGGAAGTCAGTGCGGTTTCATGAAGCGCGAAGCCCTCATGCTTCGACAAGCTCAGCATGAGGATTGTATTCCATCCTCACCCTGAGCTTGTCGAAGGGTGAGGATTCTCGTTA
>CAYQZM010000280.1:0-6154 GCA_964421935.1 uncultured Rhizobium sp.
CGCACCCCACCCGTCCAGATCGCATCAACGGATGCTCAGCAACCCCCGAGGCGAGCGGCCAACTTGGTCGTCGTGCGCGTCAGGGTCCCCACCGCGTGGGGATGTTTAACGTCACAGATCACGGCCAAAACTATTCGTCCCTGATATGGGGATTACGAGGCAGATCGACAAAATGCCAGCCCATAGATTCCATTTTCTCCCGAGCAACTTTCGGTACCGCTTCATAAAGCAATATAGCCATTAGAAGCTGATGGCTCTCGAACCCGAAACGGCATTGGAGATCGCGGCATTTAACTATCCTCAACACCTTTCGAGCACGCGCCGACGTCATTGGTTCAAATTCTAATCCGGGCTCATAATAGTCATTAAGACCCTTGAAGGCGACCTGCGGCATGTTGATCGCGAGCGCCACCTTCTCTATTTCCCGACGTGAAATAGAGAATATATAGTTGCCGTCTTCCTCATAAAAACCGACGTCCATGTGCCGTCTCGGTCTCCCGAGCAGCCGCCGCGCTCCAACTCCGAGTTTGCGGCGCCATGACCCAATACGATCACTGGGCTCAATCAAAATCACGCCTTTGCGCGAAACTCGCAGCATCTCATAAAGCGCGATCGCTGGCCTTGGGAAGTGATGCAACGCTTCCTTGCAAAACGCATAATCGAAAGACCGGTCATCGAAGGAAAGCTTTTCGGCATTTTCAACACGATAGTGTTTAAGAACCCCCTTTTCTTTGGCCGACTTCAGAAGGCTCTCATCCAAGTCCGTGGCCAGCACGTCCGCAACACCGCGCCCCATCAGTCTCACGGCATCCAGGCCAAATCGGCCATCACCGACGGTCAGCCACTTTTCCCCCTTTCTCCCACCAAGATAATCAGCAATCTCGTAGGATCTCGCATGTCGCCAATAGTCGACGGTGGATGAATCAAACCAGCTGGCGGCAATTTTCTGGCGGTCCGGGTCAACAAGATCGCGGGCAAAACCGTTCGCTTGACGCGCGTAAGAACGTTCGTGAAACATGGTCCCACCCATTATCGCTTTCCCGCACTATGATGCAACGCCCGACGGTAGGTCTATATCATTACACGCGCTCTTATCCAGCCCCTAACAGAACAGCGGTTCCTGGAATTTGGCGCGCGGAAACTATCACGCCTTAGGTCTGCAGAAGCAGCACGTGGCAACCTGCCAAGGGGATTGCGGCATCAACTCGGCTGGACTTCATTCGCGCTTTGGCAAACGGGCCAACGGCTAACCCATCCCGGGCGGAGGCGACGCAGTCGGAGACATAAATTGCAATCACACAAGCGTGGGCGAGCTTTTTGGTACCTCGTAAAAGGGTATAGCAGAAGATTGAACATATCTTCGATAGCGAGTTTGCGCCGGCCGCTGATGTCATTCGGTGTCCGGCAACGTGTGTGATCTGTAAATTTTCGAACTGAGAGCTCGAAAGGCTATAAAGTTGTCGTGCCTTCCCAGGGCGGTGTGGCGGAATGGCCGCGGCGCACTATCCAAGATCACAATTAGGCTGTGACGTTGCCGAGCAAGAGGCAACCGCTGCGCTGAGTGTCTTATTTATTTCATGGCAAACGCCTTATACCCGTCGAATGTGTTACCCGGCCTCACCTTAGCCTTGATTGCCAGGCCGATGAATGAAAGCTCCAACACCACCTTCGGCCCTGGCAAGATTTTCGGCATACAGAAAATTGACGTTTTCAATCCGATAGCGGGTTATCCCTATCGCTTTGATCACGCGCCCTTCTCAAACAAGTAACGAACGATCTGGGAACATCACAGATGCCGCCATGCCCTCTGAAGTACCCAAATTCGGGTCCATCGCAGTCCAGGCCAAGATGTAGGGTGGACTGATAGCAGATCAGCCGAGAATTCAAGAGTTGGCGGACGGGGTGGGGTTCGGAGTGGTCGCGAAGCGACACGTAGCTCTGGCGGACCTGCGTGAGCGACGAACGTCCAAAGCAGAGCGACAGGTGGGGAATCTTACTACGGGTTTTTGAGAGGAAAGCTGGCGGACGGGGTGGGATTCGAACCCACGGTAGGCTTGCACCTACGCCGCATTTCGAGTGCGGTGCCTTCAACCACTCGACCACCCGTCCGCCGGCGGTGATAAGGGAGGTGAGCGGCCATGGCAAGGCATTTTCGGCCAAGGTTTTGAAGGGTTTATGGCGCCCCGGCCAGCCATTTGATGCCGATGGCCGCGTCCAGCCGCGGCCCAATCAGGCCTGCGGCCTGCCGCATCGTGGGGTCGAACCCGTAAGGCGGATTGATCACCAGCAGACCGGCGCGGCCCAGTTTGCCTTCCGGCACCTGAATGACGGTCTCGATTTCCAGCACCTTCTCCATGCCGCCGGCCAGCACCTCACCGGCGAAGCCGGCAGCCTGCGCCTGCGACTTGACCGGATACCAGACCAGATAAATGCCTGTGGCGAATTTGCGCCAAGCATCGCGGACCGTCTGCGCCAGCGCAGAAAATTCATCCGGCGACTCGAAGGGGGGATCCAGCAGCACCACACCGCGGCGTGATGGCGGGGGTAGCAGCTTGATGGTGCGGCGATAGCCATCGCCCTCCTCGACCTGCGCATTGCGGAACGGCGCCAGCGTTTCCTTGAGCGTCGTGAACTCTTCGGGGTGTTTCTCGATCGCGGTCAACCGGTCCTGCGACCGCAGCAGTTTCGCCGCGATCAGCGGCGAGCCCGGATAAGAAGAACCGTTCTCGCGCGCCAGCGTCAGATAGGTCGCCAGCGCTTCAGGCATCGTGCCTGAAAAATCAGCACGCAGCCTGCCGACGCCGGCCCCGGCCTCGCCGGTCTTGGCTGCCTCACGTCCGCCCAGGTCATAGCGGCCGCGCCCCGCATGGCTATCCACCACCGAGAACGCAGTGTCCTTTTTCTTCAGATGCAGAAGAATCGCAATCAGCGCGATATGCTTGACCACATCGGCGAAGTTTCCTGCGTGATAGCCGTGGCGGTAATTCATGCGTCAAAGTGTCCGTGCGTGATCACTCTTTATGGCTGTCGCAAGAAAAAGTGAACAGAACTTCTGCAACCTAACCGATTTTGTCCGCGCAAGGAGGGAACGCTTTTTCCGCGCCGGGTCTTTCCGTCCCGGGTGGGCGTGGAGAAAAGCTGTATGAGAAGGTTTGTAGTTCCTGTTTTGATTGTTGCACTGTCTGCATCACCCGTATTTGCCGCGAATTCAGCACCGCTCGATCCCGGCAAACCGGCCGGCGTCCACAAGGCCGAGCTTCTAGATGGTGGCAACGGCATGTTTGCCGTTGCCGGCGCGGCGCTAGTGGGTATCACCATCGCGCTGGCAACCGCCAGCGACGGGCCTTCAGCGGTCAATACCAGTCCGCCGACGACCTCGACCCCCGGCACTTCGCCCTAGGTTTTAATCAGTTCCAGCGGCGGGACGCGGTGCCGGTCTGTCGAAGACCGAGCACCGCAGCTGCTGTCAGGCCGGCATCATGCCGGCATGCCCGACCTTGTTTTCCGTGCGGCAGACGCTGCCGCGCGAGGGAGCTTTGCGCCCGGCGGTCATCACTCGCAGAAAACGCGGACCTTCGTGTTTTCGTTATCGACGTCCACCGTCAGCTCGCGCAACTGCTCGATCAGCTCTTCCAGATTCTGTGGCGTGACATTGTTGATGTCGAAGGCGATGCCTTCCTTGCGCAGGGCATTGTTGACCTCTTCCCGCGCCGAAGCCGGGATCACGCCGGTCAGCCGCACGCCGGCGCGCAGAAGCTGCATGGGCACGCGCACATTGACCTTGGTGGGCCCCTCAACCGGATCCTTGGTGTCGACCAGCACCCGCAGATATTTGACCTTGTCGGTTTCGGTCATGGCGGTGGCGCCGGTGCCATTGGCGGTGCGCTCCAGGGCCGCGATCAGGCGCTCGGCCTCCTCGGCGCTGATTTTTCCGTTGGCCAGCATCTCCAGGACCTGGCGGCGATTGTCATTCATAAGAGCGTCCTTTCAATGCAGGTTGACGAAGATGCGGGACTTGGCGTTTTCGACTTCAACCTTGGTGCCGTGGAACGCGGCCAAAATCGCCAACGCGGCACGAATGGAAGCCCAGAAACGCACGCCGAAAATCACGGCGGCAATGAACAGGAAGGGCAGCGCCAGCACCGCCAGCGGCAACAGCAACAGCCAGAACAGGAATAGCGGCAGCCACAAACGGATGCCATGGCGCCAGCCCGCCGGCTTCACATGCACGGTGGCGGTCATGGGGGGAAGGATTTCGCCTTTCATCTGGCCTCCAATTGCCGGATGGCTTCGGCGGCGGTGAGCTCACCGCGCTCCAGCCGGCTGAGAATTTCGTTGCGGAGGCCGGGCGGATTCAGCGGCGCCGGATTGGTATCGACAAATTCCAGTTGCCCCGCGATGCGGTTCAGCCGTGCCTTCACGGTCGGGTAGCTGACGCCGAACACCTGCTCCATGTCCTTGATCGAGCCATGGCTTTTGAGGAAGGCGGCGACAAAGATCTGGTCTTCCAGCGTGAGCCGCGCCAGTTGCGGCAGCGCGAACGCGCCCTCGATGGCGATATCGCCCATCCGCACCCGCTCTACCACCAGGGGCGCGCCCTGGGTCAGCTTGGTCAGTTCCTGCCAGTCTTTCGCTTCGGCCATTGGGGCGTCTTCTTTGTGACGCTCCCGAGATACTTCAGAAAATCAATTTTTCAAGTTAAAAAAGTTGATTTTATTGATTTTATATTCAAGTAATTGAATTCATAGAGAGATTTTCTCAAGCGGCAGATCCTTGGTTCGGGGACCGAATGCGCCGATCACCGCCGCCACGACCGCCATGCAGCCGGCGATGAAGACGAAAACCCCTGGCGCCCCAAAATCCTTGAGGATGGCGGCGATAATGAAAGCGCTGAACATCGTGGACAGCCGCGAAAAGGAATAGACGAAGCCCACTGCCTGGGCGCGCACGCGCGTGGGAAACAGCTCCGGCTGATAACCGTGATAGGCGAAGGACAAGATGTTGTTGGCCAGGGTCAGCGCCACGCCGCAGCCGATGACGCCGGCCATGCCATGGGCCTGGGTGAAGACAAGGCCGGCCGCCGCGATCGCCAGCGCCGATCCCGCCACGATCCATTTGCGCTCGATCCGGTCGGTGAAGAGGAGGCCGATGGCCGGGCCAAAGGGCGCGGCAATGGCGATGACGAAGGTATAGGCCAGGCTTCGCGTGACTTCGATGCCGCTGGAGATCAGCAAGGTCGGCACCCAGCTGGCGAAGCCATAATAGCCGGCGGCCTGGAACAGGTTGAAGACGATCAGCATGACGGTGCGGCCCAGATAGGGCGGCCGCCAGATTTCCCCGAAAGAGCCGCGTTTGGCATCGGCGGCGTGCGCCTTTGGTTCGGCCAGTTCAGCCCCTTCAAGCCTGGCCTCCACTTCCCAGGTTTCCACGATCGCATCGGCTTCCGCCGCGCGGCCATGGGCCGCCAGCCAGCGCGGGCTTTCCGGCAAGCGGCGGCGCACGAACCAGACCAACAGGGCGCCCGCCGATCCCGCCATCACCACAAAGCGCCAGCCGTCCAGACCGAAGATCACCCGCGGCACCAGCAGCCACCCCAGAAACGCCACCAGCGGAATGGCGGCGAACTGGATGATATTGGCATAGGCAAAGGCCCGGCCCCGCCAGGCCGGCGGCGCCAACTCGGCGATATAAGTATCAATCGTCACCAGCTCGACCCCGATGCCGATACCGCAGACGAAGCGCCAGAGATTGAGGCTGAAAGCATCCTGCTGGAACGCCATCACCAGCGAGGCCACGGCATACCAGGCCAGCGAACCCATGAAGATCACCCGCCGCCCCAGCCGGTCCGCGATAAAGCCGAACAAGGCCGTGCCCACGAACAGCCCGAAGAAAAAGGCGGCGACAAAGCCGGCGATGCCCGTTGTACCGAACAGGCCCGGCGTGGTGGTGGTGAGGATGCCGGACTTGACCAGCCCCGGCGCGACATAGGCCGCCAGAAACAGGTCATAGAATTCAAAGAAGCCGCCCAGCGAGAGCAGTGTGACCCGCCGCCAGAAGCCGGAGGTCGGCGGCAAGCGCTCGAGCCGGCCGGCGATCAGACCGGCATCAGCAGACAAGCCTAGTGTCGTGGTTTCAAAGTTCGCCATGTTGGATA
>CAYQZM010000281.1:0-2951 GCA_964421935.1 uncultured Rhizobium sp.
CCGGCAGCGACAGCCGGCTGCCGCCCGATCTGGCCGCCCTCAAGACGGCGCAGAATTCGCGACCATCCTATCTGCTGACCAAGGCCTCGGAATATGAAAGCTTCCTGTCCACCAAGACCGACAAGAATGTGGACCAGAAGGAAGTGGAAGCCGTCAAGGTCAGCTTCGATCACAAGCCGCTGATCGTGCTGACCCGCGGCAACGCGCAAGGTAATCCCGGCTTCACGGCCGAGCAGAGCGTCGCGATCGATCGGGCCTGGAAGGCCGGCCATGACAGGCTGGCCGCGCTCTCCACCCGCGGCAGCAACATCATGGTGCCCGGCAGCGGCCATTACATCCAGTATGACCAGCCGCAGGCGGTGATCGATGCGGTCAAGCGTGCGGTGACGGAAATCCGCAGCCGCTAAGGCCGTCATCAGATCGGATACCACTCCGCATTTTCGGAAATCAGCTCGAAGGCGCAGCCGGTCACCGGGGGGACCACGTATTCCGACGCACCCAACAATCCATCGGCATGCTCGCCATCTTCGGCCAGGGGCATGACGATACGTTCGCCTTCCGTGATCTTTCCGCCGGCGCGGAAAAGCGGCCCGCGGCAGTGATAGAGCGCGGGCGTCGTCACCAGGCGGGTGAACTCAGCGTGCGAGCGTTCACAGATCTCCGGCGAATGCAGGTCCTTGAGCGTGGTGCCGCGAAAACTGTGTCCGGACGCCACCATGATCCGGTTGCCGGCCAGGCGGCCGGCGAACTCGCCCGACTGCCGGTCATAGCGGAATGACCAGAGCAGGGTCAGGTAGGGCGCGATGGCCGAGGGCGACAGCTTCGACCAGGCCGCCACGCGCTTGCCGGCGCGCGCCGCCTGCCAGTGGCGCGCGATGGCCAGCAGGCCCGGCGATTCAATGCTTGCGATGAAAGCATCGAAATTGGACGCCCCGTCCGTGCCCCTGTCGGTGGAATGCATGCCTCTAATAAAGCGACTGCCGGGTTAAAGAACTATATCGGAATTACCCATACGGCCGTTAACCTAACGGCGCCGTCATGAGGCCGCTGTCTAGTTGCGGAAGGTGATCAGTACCCGGAGCACCCGGCGCCACGGGGGCGGGCGAACCGGCTTGGTGTCGAAAGTGTAATCCCACGGGAAAACGTGGATGGCGAGCCGCTTAGCGATTTGCAGCCTGACGACAAATAATCAGCATTTGCGGGCGGCGCCCGAAGCGGCTCACGTGGCCTGGGCTGCTTGAAAGGGGGCACGTGTGCGCGCTCGTCTGGCTTTCTGTGTGTTGCTGACAGTGTTGGGCACCGCGCCGGCGCGTGCCGCGGACTGCCCGCCCGCGCATGTTCTGGCCTCGCTTGATCTGGTACCGCAAAAGAACGGCACGTTCCTGATACCGGTGACGGTGGCTGGAACGCCGCGTTATTTCTCGCTGGGCACGGCATCACCCATGAGCACGGTGACGCCGGCGCTGGCAGCCGAGCTGGGCCTGACGCGCGAGCATTTCGGCGTCACCATGATCAACACCGCGGGACACGACACCAATCGCATCGCCACCGTGCCTGATTTCGCCGTGGGCAATCTCAAGGGGACCTCGGAACCTTTCCTGATCGAGCCCGAGCCGGCTGGCGGTGATGAAGCCGGCGCAGCGGACGGTCCACGCCGTGCCGGCACCCTGGGCGCGGATTTCCTGCGCGCATATGACGTGGACCTGGATTTCGCGGCGCGCAAGATGAACCTGATCTCCCGCGATCATTGCGACGGCCAGATCCTGTTCTGGAAATCCGAATTGATGACCAAAGTGCCGATGAGCGTGACGGACGACAACAAGATATTCCTGGAGATGACACTCGATGGCCATCAGCTTGATACCATCCTCTCCACAAACGCCGCCCGGACCTCCATCAATCTCCGGGTTGCCAAAACCGTCTATGACATCGGCAATGATGCGCCCGGCAACGAACCCGCGGGCAGGTTGGACGATACGTCACTTTATGCCCATCGTTTCGGCGCGCTGGCGGCGGGCGGCCTTGGCGTCAACAACCCCGAGATCGTTCTCTTGCCCGACCTGGTGCAGGACGATGCCCGCCATCTTCATCCCTTGCGCTCGAACCGCCGCCTGAATCTGCGTGAGCCGCGTCTGCCGGATCTGTTGCTGGGCATGTCCACGCTCGGGCAGCTTCATCTCTACATCGCCTATGGCGAGCGGGCGCTTTACATCTCGCCGGCGGCGGCGCGGCCGCAATAGGCTTTATCGGGCAGCGACCGGCGCCAAGTTGAAATCCACCCACCTGTCGGCGTTGCCAGCGCGGCACACAACAAAAGTGGTGAGAACGAAGTGCGAAACAACAATTTGTCAGCCCCATCATTCTTGGGTTCATGAGCCGTTCTCGTAACCGAAGCGGGTCGCGCAAGGGGTTCGGCCTGATGCCTTTTGTGCTGGCCGCAAGAGGCGAACGGGGCCAGGATGCGTGAAATCACCACAGGTGGACGAGATCTCCAGCGAACCGGCAGTCGCGACAGCCTATCGGGCCACGGCCAGGCACGCCGATGGGCGAACCCGGAAGGGCAGGGGCCTCTGGCTGCACATTGCACTTCAATAGCGCACGCTCGCGGGCTTTGCCGCGCGGTTGCGCGAAAGCGGGTTCTGGGACTGGGTGCAACGTCGCGGAACGTGGCCGGGTTAACGTGCGTTAGTTCCGTGAACCCTCGGGAGAAGAAACATGGCTACCAATGCCCCGGCCGGCGACGGCCACCGCAACGGCGCAGTGCGTAAGCGCTCGCAACTCAAGACCAGGACGATGGGCGAGGAACACTTCACCAAGCGCAGCAAGAAGACCGGCCGTTTCATGGCGCAGAAAAAGGACGACCGGACGTTCAAGGGCGTGCGCAGAGAAACCCGGCACTGATGGCGGAGAAATTTCCGCCCGCCAAAATCACCGACCTGACGGTCGAGGTC
>CAYQZM010000282.1:0-6368 GCA_964421935.1 uncultured Rhizobium sp.
GGGCCCGCTCCGGCGCGAGCTGTCGCGCTATGCCCGCGAATTTGCCGCCCTGCGCAGCGCCATTCACCGGGCCACCGCCGCGCGCGGGGCGGCGCATTCCGGCCCGATGATGGAATATCTGCCGGGCATGCAGCAGCAGGCCGAGGATTTCGAGCGCGATGCCGCCACCCTCTCGGAACGGGCGCGGCTTCTGTATGAAGAGATCGGCAGCCGCGTCGCCGATCGCAGCAACCGCGCGCTGTCGGCCCTGACCGTGATCTCGACCTTGCTCTTGCCGCCGACCTTTTTCGTCGGCGCCTTCGGTATGAATGTGGGCGGCATTCCATGGGCGCAAGGACCCCATGGCTTCTGGACCGGGATGGGCTTTTGCGCCCTGCTGGTGGCGGGCGGCTGGATGGTGCTGAAGCGTTTCCGCATCATTCCCTGACAAACTATCGCCAGACTGTCCGGTGGGAGGCGTGAATTTCTCAGGCCCTGGCCCTATGATCGGTACGGGCTTTCGGGGTTTTCATGGCGTTCGCGGGAGCATGGCGCCGGGGCGTGATCCTGCTCGGGATCGTGGTGGGTCTGGCTGTCGTAGGTCTGGCCTGGCGGCTGTTGTTTGCGTCCCAGCCCGAGCCTGGACGTTTTGCCTTTCCGGCCGTGCCCTCGAGCCGTGTGGTGGAGGCGCCGGACGGTCATGCCTATCAGTATGTCGCCGCGCCGAACATCAGGTGGGACAAGGCGCGTGCTGCGGCCGCGCGCCATAGCTGGCAGGGCCACAAGGGCTATCTGGCCACCATCGACAGCGCCGCGGAATTCCAGTTCGTGCTGAGCAATGTCTTTCCCGACGATACCGACGTCACCTATCTGGGCGGGCGCCAGACGGCGCGGGGCGAGTGGCGCTGGGTGACGGGGCCGGACGGCGAGGCTGATGGCGGCAAGGGCATGCTGTTCTGGCGTGGCTATGAGAATGGCGAGGCGGCGGGCTTTGCCGCCTGGATGTTTTCCGCCTTCCAGCATGGCGGCAAGTGGGACGTGGACAGGGTGTGCTGCGTGACCATGTTTTCCTATCGCCGGCGCCAGTTCAGCACGTCACTCGGCGATGGCGACAAGGATGAAGGTGTTGCCGGATATCTTGTCGAATATGGCGAATAGGCGCGGGTCTTTTGCCGCCGAGTCCGTCGCGCGTGCGCACGTACGCCGGGTACGCTCCGCACGCGCTCCTGCTCGGACGGCCAAAATCCCTCGCGCCCTATGACGAGTAATCGCTACTTCAGCCTGGCAACTGAGAACAGCTTGCTCTAGCGGCAGTTCTTGTAGCCGCTCAACCGGCAGGCCACCGCCATCTGTTGGACCCTGGTCCGGTTGATCGGTGCCATCTGCCCCATCAGCGCGTCGCGATGGGCCGCGGCATTGGGCACGTCCTTCTGCTCGGCCGCCAGGTCGTACCACATGGCGGCCGCGATCGGATCGGCCTTCACGCCCTGGCCGAGCTCATACATCAGGCCCAGATTGTACATGCCGGCGGAATTGCCCTGGGATGCGGAGGCGGCAAACCAGCGGACGGCCTTGGCAAAGTCGCGCGCCAACCCGTTGCCGTCGCGATAGAGCCCGCCGAGATTGTTCTGGCCCAGCGCCGAACCGGCCGCGGCCGACAGCTGGAAGTAATGCACGGCCTCCGGCAGGTTGCGCGGCACGCCCTTGCCATCGAGATAGAGCAGCCCGAGATTGTTCTGCGCTTCCGCATTGCCCTGCGCCGCCAGCGGCTGCCATGCGGTGAGGGCGTGGGCATAATCGCCCTCTTGATAGAAGTTGCCGCCATCCATCAGGGGATCGGCAAACGCCGGCGCGGTGAGGCCGGCAATCAGCGCCGCGGCAAGAAGGAATTTGCGCATCGGAAAGCCCCCAGCGAGTACGAAGGCCAAGTAACCGCCCGAAAGCGTGAACAACCGCTTACCGGCGCAATCAGTTCAGGATGACGTTTCTGCTTCAATTCTTTGCGGCGTCTTCCAGGATGCCGGCAATGGTTTCCTTGCCCTCCGGGCTGTGGATCCAGTTCTCGGCGGCGGACAGGGTGGCGAACTGCAGCGGTACCTTCTGCGGCTTGTTGCGCTGAGGCACCGGCACCAGCACCTCGAAGGTGCCGGCGAAACGCACGTCCTTGGTCTCGGCAGCAAAGGGCGCCGGCACCTGGTTCTTGCGCTTTTCCTTCATGCTGCCCATGTGCCTGCTCCGACTATGTTGCGGGCTTCTACCAGCTTTTAGCGCTCGCGGTCAGCACGTTTTTTGCGGCCGATTCCCAGCTTTTCCCGCCATAATCTTGCAGGGATTTCCTCGGTCTGGCCCTCGGCCAATTGGCCGAGCTGGAAGGGGCCGTAGCCGGTTCGAATCAGGCGCGCCACCTTCAGGCCCAGCCCTTCCATCACCCGCTTGACCTCGCGATTCTTGCCTTCCTTCAGCGAAACCGTGGCCCAGCTATACATGCCCTTGCTGCGCTCCAGATCGGCGACGATGGGGCCATATTTGACGCCCGCGATGGTGATGCCGGTGGCGAGCTTGTCGAGATCGCCCTGCGTGACCTTGCCGAACAGGCGCACACGATAAATCCGCGTCCAGCCCGCTGACGGGATTTCCATGCGCCGCGCGATCTCGCCGTCATTGGTCAGCAGGAGCAGACCTTCGGAATTGAAATCCAGCCGGCCGACCGAGACCACGCGGCCCAGGCTTTTGGGCAGGCTGGCAAAGACGGTGGGGCGGCCTTTCTCATCCTTGTGGGTGGTGACCAGGCCGGAGGGCTTGTGGTAGCGCCACATGCGCGCGGCATCGGGTTCGGCCAGCGGTTTCTCATCCACCTGGATGACATTGTCGGACGTGACATTCAGGGCAGGGGAGGTCACCAGCACGCCGTCCAGCTTGACCCGGCCTTCCAGGATCAGCTTTTCGGCGTCGCGCCGGGAACAGACCCCGGCCCGGGCGATCACTTTGGCGATTCGCTCGCCTTCCTTCTCCACCAGTGATAACTCCGGACCTATGAATGACGGGCAAGCCATAGCACTGGCGCTGGAAGAAGCGAAATCGGCCGCCGCCCGCGGCGAGGTGCCGGTGGGTGCGGTGTTGCTGTCGTCGGAAGGGGCGCTGCTGGCCAGGGACGGCAACCGCATCCTGGAACTGAAGGATCCCACCGCCCACGCCGAAATGCTGGTGATGCGTGCCGCCGCGCGGGCGCTAGGCAATGAGCGGCTGCTGGGCACCACGCTCTATGTCAGCCTGGAGCCCTGTGCCATGTGCGCCGGGGCCGTCGCCATGGCGCGGGTGGCACGGATCGTCTTTGCCGCCTGCGATCCCAAGGGCGGCGCGGTGCTGCATGGGCCGCGCTTCTTCGAACAGTCCACCTGCCATCACAGGCCACAGATCGAGCAGCTCGATCATCATGCGGTGGAAGCGGGCGAGATTTTGCGCGAATTCTTCCGCGCGCGGCGGAGCTAGAACCAGGCCGGCGAGAATCCGGGAAAGCCCAGCTGCAGCACTTCGCGCGCCGCGATCAGGCCGATGCCGGCGCCGATCAGCACATCGCTGAGGAAGTGCGCCGTCAGCAGCGCGCGCGTCACCGCCAGCATCGCGGCGATGGCAAACCAGAGCGGGGCCCAGAGTGGCCAGACGCAGGTGAAGATCACCGCCACGCAGCAGATCG
Organism: uncultured Rhizobium sp.; assembly: GCA_964421935.1. Taxonomy (GTDB): domain Bacteria; phylum Pseudomonadota; class Alphaproteobacteria; order Micropepsales; family Micropepsaceae; genus Rhizomicrobium. Next base: position 3,674 of record CAYQZM010000282.1, read on the forward strand.
TCAGGGCATGACCGGACGGGAAGGAATTGTAATCCGGGTTGAAGGCCAGCGGCGTGAAGCCGTAAAGCCCCATCTCCATGTCATCGCGCGGTCGGCGGCGTCCCAGCACCAGCTTGATCACATGCAGCACGGCGCTGCCCAGCGTCAGGCTGGCGATGAAGGCCAGGGAATAGTTCACCAGCTGCGTGGCTTCGTCGGCGAGCACCTCGTAATGGCGCATGCCGGCGGCGACGATCAGCGCCAGGATGGCGGCCGCCAGCCAGTGACCTGCCTTGGCGTAGTGGGTGATGGAATCCAGCGCCTTGTGCATCTTGGCGCTGACATGGTCATAGATGAAATGGGCCAGCCGGCGATCGATCGCCAGGGCCAGAAGACCCACAAAGATGGAAATAAACCCGGCCCACAGAAGCATAAGGGCATGGCGTGCCTTGCCGCGCTGGCCCTGTCAACGGTTCAGCGCACGCCAGCCGATGTCGGTACGATAGAAAGATCCCTGCCAGTGAATCTTTGCCACAGCGGCGTAAGCGCGGGCCTTCGCCTCGGCAATGGTGGGCCCGGTGGCGGTGACATTTAACACCCGCCCACCCACCGCCACGATGTCGGGTCCGCGCCGCTCCGTCCCGGCATGAAACAGAGTGATGCCGGGCAGGGCGGCCGCTTCGCCCAGGCCGGTGATGACATGGCCTTTTTCGTACGACCCGGGATAGCCCTTGGAGGCCATGACCACGGTCAGGGCCGCATCGCTTGACCAGTCCAGCGGCGAGAGCCTGCCTTCGCGCGCCGCAATCAAGCTCGTCAGCAGATCGCTTTTGAGACGCGGCATCAGCACCTGGCATTCCGGATCGCCAAAGCGGCAGTTGTACTCAACCAGCTTGGGGCCTTCGGCCGTGATCATCAGGCCCAGATAGAGCACGCCCATGTAAGGGGTACCGCGCGCCTTCAGCGCCGCCACGGTGGGCCCGATGAATTTCTCCATCGCCACATCTTGCAACGATGGCGGCAGCACGGGCGCCGGCGAATAAGCGCCCATGCCGCCGGTGTTGGGGCCGGTATCGCCATCGCCGACGCGCTTGTGATCCTGGGCCCCGGCCATGGGCACGACATTGGTGCCGTCGCTGAGAGCGAAGAAGCTGGCCTCTTCGCCTTCCATGAATTCTTCCACCACGATGGCATGACCGCTTTCGCCGAAGCCGCCTTCGAACATGAAATCGATCGCCTTATGCGCCTCGGCCGTCGTCTCGGGCACGATCACACCCTTGCCGGCGGCAAGCCCATCGGCCTTCACAACGACGCGCTTGTCCAGTGCATCCACGAACGCTTTCGCGGGCGCGGGCGCGGTAAAGCGCTGATAGGCGGCGGTCGGGATACCGGCCTCCATGCAAAGGTCTTTGACAAAACCCTTGGAGCCTTCCAACACGGCGGCGGCTCTCGACGGCCCCAGCGCCGGCACGCCGGCCTGTTCCATCACGTCCCATAAACCGCCCACCAGCTGGGCGTCGGCGGCGATCACGGCGAAATCGATTCGGGTTTCCCGCGCAAACTTCGCCAAGGCGGCAAAATCCGTGGCCGGGATCGGTACACATTCGGCCAGTTGCGCGATGCCGGCATTGCCGGGTGCGCAATAGAGCTTTGTCAGCAAGGGGCTTTTGGCCAGCGCCCAGGCCAGCGCATGTTCGCGGCCCCCAGAACCCACCAGCAGAACTTTCAATGCCGCCTCGCCATTTTTCGCCAATCTTCCATTCAGGGTCCTGTATCATAGGGCCATGAGCGACGCAGCAACTTCACGACCCCTGGCCAATCTGCCGGAATTTTCGGTCACGGAATTGTCCGCCGCCCTGAAACGGGTGGTGGAGGACCGGTTCGCCTTCGTGCGGGTGCGGGGCGAGATTTCGGGGCTGAAATTCCATTCCTCCGGCCATGTCTATTTCGACCTCAAAGACGAAAAGGCTTGCCTGAACGCGGTGATCTGGCGGGGCACGGTGCCGCGCCTGAAGGTGCGGCCCGAGGCCGGGATGGAAGTCGTGCTGACGGGGAAGCTGTCCACCTATGCCGGCTCCTCGCGCTACCAGATTGTGGTTGAGCAAGTCGAGCTGGCGGGGCTGGGCGCCCTGATGGCCCTGTTGGAGGAACGCAAGAAACGCCTTCAGGCGGAAGGCCTGTTCGACGCCGCTCGCAAGAGGAAGCTGCCTTATCTGCCGGAGGTGATCGGGGTGGTGACCTCGCCCACCGGCGCGGTGATCCGCGATATCATGCACCGGCTGATGGACCGGTTTCCGCGCCGGGTGCTGCTGTGGCCGGTGGCTGTGCAGGGCGAGAAGGCGGCGGCGGAAGTCACCGCGGCCATCAGCGGCTTCAATGCATTCGATGGCAGCCGCTGGCCGCGGCCCGACCTGATCATCGTGGCGCGCGGCGGCGGTTCGGTCGAAGACCTGATGGCCTTCAATGACGAGGCAGTGGTGCGTGCCGCTGCCGCCAGCCAAATTCCGCTGATCTCGGCCGTGGGTCATGAGACCGACACGACCCTGATCGATTTCGCCGCCGACATGCGTGCGCCCACGCCCACCGCCGCCGCCGAACTGGCCGTGCCGGTACGCAGCGAGCTGCTCGCTCAGGTGCTGGATTTCGAGCGCCGCTTTGTCCGCTGCTTCGGCAAGGGCATGGAAGACCGCAAGCGTCATCTGGCGCAGCTGGTGCG
>CAYQZM010000283.1:0-39334 GCA_964421935.1 uncultured Rhizobium sp.
GCCTACATCACCGTCCAGAACCTCTTCAACTCGCTGGCCCCCCTCGATGCCACAACCTCCGGCGCACCGGGCATCTACTACCCCGTCCCGGGCGGACAGGGCGGCGGTACCGGCGCCGATATCATGGGCCGGTACTTCACAATCGGTATCAGAGCCTCACTCTGAAATAACTAATAGGGCCGACGCGCAATGGGCTTTGGCCTCAGCTGTCTACCGGCCGCCTTGGCACTGACACCAACCCGCGGGGCAGCGGTTTCATTTTGAAATCAGTATGTTAGACATGATCTCGCGAAAAATCGGCCGATGCTTCTCCAAGCCTAGCCGCACATCGACAAGGTTGCCGGAAACCGCTGATGAGCACGTACGAGATCATCCTGGCCCAATTTCGGTCTGCGCAAGAACGGTATGCCCAAGGCGATTTCCTTGGTGCGCTGGCCCTGTATGACACCATCCTTGGGGCAAAACCCGACCTTGAGGAAGTCCATTCCAACAAGGGTGTGGTTCTGCGCGATTTGCGCCGCTTTGAGGAAGCTCTTGCGAGTTTCAATCGGGCGATTGAGATCGATCCCGATCTTGTGCCGGCTTACAGCAACAGAGGATTTGTCCTGACAGAACTCGGCAGGTTGCCTGAAGCGCTGGCCGATCTCGACCATGCAATCCGTCTTGCGCCCGACTTTCCCGACGCCCACAACAATCGGGGCATAGCCCTGAGACGCCTCAACAAGCTGGTTGACGCCTTGAAGAGTTATGACCGGGCCATTGGGCTGTGCCCGACATACGCAGAGGCCTGGAGCAATCGTGGTGAAGCTTACGACGCCATAGAGCAATTGGATACGGCGATCGAGAACTTCCAGCACGCCCTCTCTTTGATGCCCCAGCATGTCGATACATTGCTGAATTGCGCGCTGGCGTTCCAGAAAAAGGGCAGGTTCCGCGAAGCGGATACCTTGCTGAATCGGGCTGCCAAGATCGATCCGGCACACAAACTGTTGTTGTTTGCCATGGCGTACGGGGCGCTTCAGCAATGCAATTGGTCCAAGCAGGATTCGATCCGTCCGCGCCTGGAGGTCGAATGCCCCAGCGGCAAATCCATTGTGGCGCCCCTGGCCCTGCTCGGATATCTGGACGACCATCAGCTATTGCGTCAGTCTTCGGCGCACTATCTCACTGATCTCGTAGGTCCGGCTGCGTTCGCGGCAGAGCGGCCAGGCCTTGCGCCTCACGGCAAGATCAGGATCGCCTACATATCAAGCGATTTTCATGAACATGCCACCGCTTATCTCATGGCGGACCTGTTCGAGCGTCATGATCGTTCCCGGTTTGAAGTATACGCGATCTCCTTCGCGCCCCACGACCAAAGCGAAATGCAAACGCGACTGCGGCGTGCCTTCGATCAATTCCACGATGTCCAGTCCTGGAGCGATACCGAAGTCGTCGGCTTGACCCGGCAACTGGAAGTGGACATTGCGATCGATCTGAAAGGATTTACCTCCGGACAGCGACCGGGGATTTTTACCCGGCGCGCGGCTCCGATACAGGTCAACTATCTTGGATATCCCGGCACCATGGCGGCCGATTGCTGGGACTATATCATCGCGGATCCGACCGTCCTGCCTCGCAGCGAGCAGCCATCCTATGCCGAGCGGATCGTGCACCTGGGATGCTGCTATCAGGCGAACGATCCGGCGCGACGCATGGACACGGTCCCGACCCGAACCAGCCAGGGCCTGCCCGAGTCAGGATTTGTCTTCTGCTGTTTCAACAACCATTCCAAGATTACGCGGTCCGTGTTCGACATCTGGATGCGGCTCTTGAAGGCCGTGCCGAACAGCGTTCTTTGGCTCCTGGACGGACGCGCATCGAACACCCTGCGGTCGGAGGCCTGGGCCCGCGGCATGGACCCGACGCGTTTGATTCTTGCGCCTCTGGCAAGTCAGAAGGCGCATTTGGCGCGCCTGAACCTGGCGGATCTTGTTCTCGATACGCTGCCGTATAACGCGCACACAACCGCCAGCGATGCCCTATGGGCGGGTGTGCCGATCATCACTTGTCGGGGAAAGTCATTTGCCGGGCGTGTGGCTGCCAGTCTGCTTGAGGCGATCGGCCTTCCTGAATTGATTACGGAAGACTCCGCTGCTTACGAGGCGCTGGGATTGAAGTTGGCTGGTGACCGCGCCTACCACGCCTCTGTCCGCGAAAGATTGTCGGCAAACAGGCTAAGCGCCTCTCTCTTCGACGCCGAAACCTTCCGGCTCAACATAGAGCACGCCTATTCCATGATGATCGAACGAGCCCAGCGCGGGGAGCCGCCGGCCGGCTTTGACGCAACTGTGTGATTGCTAGTAGGTCGTGCGGCCGCCGGAAATATCAAAGGTTGCCGCGGTGGAAAACGAGCATTCCTCGCTCGCGAGCCAGCACACCAGCGCTGCATTTTCCGCAGCCTCGCCCAGCCGGCCGATCGGGATGCGTGACCGCATGTAATCGATCTGGCTCTGCGGCATCTGCGAAAGAATCGGGCTCTCGAAGGTCGCCGGCGTAATGCAATTCACCAGCACGCCCTTGGTCGCCATCTCCTTGCCCAGCGATTTCGTGAAGCCGATCACGGCGGCTTTCGATGCCGAGTAGGCCGATGCGTTCGGATTGCCTTCTTTCCCCGCCACGGAAGAGACATTCACGATACGGCCATAACCTCTCGAAACCATCTGAGGCACGATTTCCCGGCAGCAATAGAAGGTGCCGTTCAAGTTGACGTCCACCACCTGGAGCCAGCTTTCAACGGGGAACTCCTGAACCGGAACAGTCGCGCCGGTGATCCCAGCGCTATTCACGAGAATATCGATCTGACCAAGCGCATCCCGGGTTTGATTGGCCGCCTCCACCACCTCTTTATAGTTGGAGACATCAACCTGCATCGTATGGACATCACCGAGCTCGATCTTGCTTTGGGCAAGCGTCGCCGGATTGAAATCCCACAATGAGACCCGCGCTCCTTCCGCAAGAAAGCGCTTCGCGCATGCCAGGCCCAGGCCGGAAGCCCCGCCCGTGATCACGGCCCTGCGGCCATTGAAACGGTCTGCGAACCAATGGCGTTGCTTTTGATGGCCGCTGCCGGTCGTAAGCTGGCTGTTCTCTGGCGGCCAGTTGGCGTCTGGCCGCGTTATATGCTTCTACCTGTCGCTTTGTAAAAAAGCGGCCCCACCATCGCTGGCGGGGCCGTGCATATTCATGGGAAAGCGACTGACATATACGGCTAAATCAGAACGACTTGCGGAAATCGAGCAGGAAATAGCGTCCCAAGGTCGTGCCATTCGCCGCGATGGTCGTACCGCCATTGCTTGGCACCACGCCGCCACCCGCCAAATAAAGCGGCGGCTGCGAGTCGCCGATATTGTTCACGGTCAGACTGATTTCCGAGCCCTTCGTCCAATCCGCCAGACCTCCGAGGTCATAAGACGTATAGAGGTTGAAGGGATGGAAGGACGGGATATGGGTCTGATGGTAAAGCGTATACGAGATCACGTTGCTGGGAACGTTGAAGCCCGGGCTCTGCTGAACGGACAAGCGCCCGGTGAACGGCCCCGACTGGAGCTCCAGATACGCGTAGAGCTGGTAAAGCGGCACGGCAGTCGCCTGGATGCTGGTCCACGGAAGACCAGAAGCACCCTGGGTCACGTTCTGCATGCTGGCCTGACCTTGGAAGCCAGTGGTCATGATCGCGAAATCGAGATCCCGCGTATAAGTCGCCGAGAAGTCCCAGCCATCCATCTTCGCGTTGCCGAGATTGTTGCGGCGCGCGTCATACAGAATATACGGGGCTGCCTGACCCGGCGCGTAGGCGGACGCGATGCCATTGCCCAGGCAGCCGATGCAGGTGTTGTAGCCGTAGGAATTGACCTGCGCCAGCGTGGGATTGATGAGATAGAATTGCGAGTAGGACGGCACCGAGAAGATGATGGAGTTGCCGACCAGCAATCCGATCTGATGCTCGATGAAGATGTGCCAGCGCGTGACACTGATATCGAGGCCCGAAAGATCGACGCCCCCGATTTCATGCGGGTGGAAGTCGGCGCCCAATGACCAGGTGGTACCATTCTCAGGACCCAGATGCGGATTACCGCCGGGGACGAGAATGGAGGGCCGCAGCGCGTCGGCGGCGCTGGTGCCGGGCGGCACAAGCGTATTGGGGGTGGAGCTGTAATAGGTGATGGCGTAACGACCGTCCGGACCCAGCGTATCGGCCAAGCTCGGCGCGTCATATGACGTGCCGCGCGTGCCTCTGAGCGTCAACTCGTCGATCGGATCCCAGGACAGACCGAGCTTGTAGGTCTTGGCGTCGCCAAAATCGCTGTAGCTGTCGTAGCGACCCGAAACGTCGAGGGAGAGGTTCTTGACGAAGGGGACATTGTTCTCGGGAGAGACCAGCGGCGCCACGACTTCGCCGAAGACCGAACTGATCGAACGGTGGGTCGCGTTCCATACACTCTGTTCGCCCAGCGGCACGACCGCATTGGGGAAAGCGCCCGTTGAGCTGTTGACCGACCAGCGCGCCACATAGTCTTCCCAGTCATATTTCGCACCGATGGCACCCTTGACGGCGCCACCCCATGGCAGCGTGAACATTGTGCCGGTGGCGGAGAGCTGCGCCTGGTTCTGATGCTGGATTGCCTTTTGCAAACCGCCATCCTGAAGGATGCTCTGGACCAGGGTCGGGTTCGAAGCGGCGACGTTATAGGGGTCAAGCGCGTTGCCGTTGATCGGGTTCGCGTTCAGCGCCGGCGACAGCACGCCGCCAAGGTTCGATTGGCGCAGCGAATTGTTCAGCAGTGTCGTGTTCGTGGCCAGAGGCGTGATGGCATACGAATTGGACCGGCCGACATTGGCCTCCAGGTTGGCGGTCCAGTCTCCAAAGAGATCGACATCGAGCTCCGGGGTGAACTGCAGCGCCTGGATGAGGCTGGTATTGTCGTAATAGTTCTGCCCCAACGCCGGCGCCCAGCTGAACTGGACCGTTTGCTGGGTTTCACCGTGCAGCGACTGGAAATAGGGATTGGTATTGTCGATCGTCCCCGTCGCGGTGGTCATGTTGTTGCGCTGGGTGTCGAGGCGCGAAGAGTACAGAACCTTTGCGCTGAGCCTGACGCCAGGCATGATTTCCTGGTGGAAGCCCGCGAAAACGGAAGTCTGTTCTTCCTCCGGGAACATCGAGATATTCTGGTTCGTATCGCAGCGGTTGAGCGAGCCCGCATTGGTTACGCTGTTGAGACCAGGGAATGGGCCGGAGACGTTGGCGGCCAGAGAACCCGGTACGTTGGGATTGGGGTAACCCGTCTGGGCATAGTTGTTGGGGCTGGCGCCAACGGCCGTGATGTTAGGCAGCGCGCAAGCCGTGCCGCGGGAATCACGGCCGCCGATGGATGTGAGATCCATCTTGGTCCAATCCCGCTGCCGCGCCATCAAGAAGGAGTTCTTGCGGTACTCGACCGCGAGGAACGCGCCGCCGCTGGACCAATCCGTGCCGGCCATGGCGGACAGATCCATCGCATTGTAGCCGTCGGCATGCCCCAGCGCGACATTGCCCTCGAAGCCGGTAAAATCGTCCCGCGTGATGAAATTGATGACGCCCGTCACCGCATTGGCGCCGTACATGGACGAGGCGCCGTCGGGCAGAACATCCACGCGCTTGAGCGCAATAGAAGGGATCAATCCTGGATCGGGCGCCGTCGCCAAGCCGCTTACGCCGATGAGATTGTGGCCGTCCAGCAGGACCAAGGTGGTCGCGCCACCCGTGATGGCGGTGGAAGGAACGTAACGGATGGAGGGGCGAACGCCACCGATGTTGCCGGCCGTGGGCGAAACCGTGTTGGTGTTAAACGCATTGGAGATCAGCGGGATGTTGCCCAGGATCTGATCGGTGGTCAGCGCGCCGGTCGACTTGATTGTCGAGAGATCATAGGTGGCGATGGGGGCGCCGACAGGAGCCACACCCTTCACCAAGGTGCCGGTGGCCGTGACGGTCACATTCTCAACGTCCTGGGCAGCCGGAGCCGGGCCTGCACTCTGTGCCATCGCCGGGTTGGCAATCAGCAATGCTCCCAGAGAAGCGCCGTACAAAAGCTTGCTGGAAAGCGAAAAGCTCGCGTTCGCATTGAAGAACATCGAATTCCCCTCTGAGACGTAATTATCGGCCACTGCATAGTGCGGCCATACTTGCCTAGAGGTTCACCGTGCGCGCGAGTCCAAGTCAAGAATGAGGGCACCTCGCCTCTCTCGCTTTGTGAGACCCTATATTACTTTGCGGCACGGAGAGGCTTTTTCGCCACTATTGCCAGTCATTGTAATTCAGGGCTTGGAAAGAATTGATCTCACTTGCTGAGACAATTGCGATACATTTAGATATTACGATTTCCCAATGCCAGCCTTAACGGAGCAAGGCACACCGCCCGTAAGAGCATGCATCTCATCTGTCGAGAGGCGGCACGTGGAACGCGGCCGGGCCACTCCCGAGCTGTTTGATCATTTCGGCATAGGCCCTTTCAAGGTCGCCAGCCAAGGCGCACACATTGAAGAAGTCTCCGTTCCGACGCGCGTCCCACAGACGGTCACGAATCCGCGCGAGCCTTCCGGCATCCATCGCCAATGAGCGCGCCAGTTCCTCATAGCCCTCGAGGGTGGATGCGACGAGATCATCCAACCCGAGATTCGCAAGAAAGCTGGCCGCAACCCGTGCGGCAAAGCTCCGGCCGCGCAGTGTCACCACGGGAAGCCCGGCCCATAACGCATCGCTCGCGGTCACATGCGCGTTGTAGGGAAAAGTATCGAGAAAAAGGTCGGCCTGTCGCATCCGGCCGAGATGTTCTGCAAAGCTCTCCACCCGATGCGCGAAGATGATGCGCGACCCGTCTATGCCTCGCATCCGGGCCTGTTCGCGAAAGCGCGCGTTCATGGCCGGCGAGCCTTCCCGCAGCCACAAGACCGCGTTCGGAATTGAATTGAGCAGCCGCATCCAGCACGCGAAGATTTCGGGGCGGATCTTGTGATTTGCGTTGAAACAGCAGAAGACAAAGGCGTCTTGCGGCAATCCGGCCTGTGTGCGGGTCGTATCTGAGGGCTCTGGCAAGCGCGGGTCGGTGGGCCAGAAAGAGTGCGGCAGCTGTACGATCTTCTCGGTCATTGCGGGCGCCAGTTCCGACGGCGTCACATGAAGATCGCCAATGACATAGTCGATGAAATCGGTGCCCGTCGTGCCAGCATAGCCCAGGAAAGAGACATGCACGGGCGCGGGCCGGTATTTGAAAATGGCCGGACGCCATCCCAGAGTCTGGCCGTTGAGATCTACGAGAATGTCCACTTCTTGTTGGCGAATGAACCGCGCGGCATCGAAGCTGCCGATGTCGCCGATATCATGGAAGTGATCGCATGCTTTCTGTATCCGCCGCCGCACGCTGCCATGGTCGCCAGGCCCGGTCGCAAAACCGATGATCTCGAAACGCTCACGGTTGTGACTTTCCAAAAGACCCGCCACCTGATTTGCAACAGGATGTTCGCGGAAATCCGCCGATATGTACCCAACGCGCAACCGCTGATGCTCGTAGGGCACTCCATTGCACAAAGCGACGGCGCCGCCGCCCTCCAACGCAGTGCCCGCAAACGTCCGCCGCGTGCTGATCTCAGCACATTTTCTTTGCAGGAAAGGATCATCGCTGATGGCCAAAAAGGCGAGCGGCGATAGAGCGATGCTTTCCCGCGCCAACCCCTCAAGGAGAGTGGGCAGCAAGGTTTCGAGCTTCGGCCAGTCGCAAGCCCGCAGAGCCGCCAATCCCAGGCCAGCGATAGCATCACCATGATGCGGAGCAAGATGCAGCGTGCGCTCAAAAGCCTGGATGGCCTCATCGAAGCGGTTCAGCGCCAACAAGGCGATCCCCGCATTGTAGTATGCCGCAAAATCGCTCGGCCGAAGACGCAGCACCTGCGCAATGCTTTTCAGCGCCTGATCGTGCCGCCCCGCCGCCTGCAACACGGCGGCCCGGTTGTTCCAGGCATCCACCATGTTGGGGGACTGACGCAGAGCCTCATCCAGGTCGGCCAGCGCAAGCGCCCAGCTTTGCATGCTTGCGTGCAGGGTTGCGCGGTTATAGCGCGCCGACAAGTGCGCGGGATCGAAATCAAGGCAGGCACCGTAAGCGGCGATCGCCTCACCGGGCCGGTTCAGCTTTGCCAGAACATTGCCGCGACTGTAGTGAATTGCCGCGCTGGCGGGAGCTGTTTCAAGAGCCGCGTCATAGGCAGCCAACGCTCCGTGAAAATCGCCGCTCTCAAAAAGAGCGATCCCTCGCCTGTGATCGATTTCCACCGGGTTGGTCATCACAGCCGCACGTCATCGTACGCGCTTGGCTTTATATTGAATGTCTTCGCCTACAATAATCAGATTGTAGGAATCGAATGTCCCGGTGGAAATGGATACCCGGTAGCGCGACGCGGGCTCGCGCCAGCGCGCTCTGGGACTGCCCTCAACCTCCCGCCACACCTGGCCGTTCGCCAAGGTCACGGTGAACAGACCATCGCGATCGATATGGAACGCCTCCATGGGCATGCTGGTGACCACCGATTGCCCACCCACCAGAAAGGAAAGAACGCCTCCCCGCTTCTTTGTTTGCCGCTTGGCTTCTGGCGGGGGCATTGCAGGCAGGGACGGTGACGGCGCAGCCTGTGGCATCAAAGATGCGCGTGGAACCAGATTTGTCTGGGATGCAGGCGCGGACGGCAACCCTAATTTGCCACGCATGGGTTGAACAGCGCCATAAATGCAGTTCAGCCAGGTGCGGTCATCGCCGAATACATCACAACGGTCGAATGCCGCCCGGACATCGCTCCGCGTATCTGCCCTGGCAACAGAACCAATCAGAACAAGCCAGAGCGGGGCCAATACCAGACCACGCTTTATCTTCCCCATAACGCTTTGGGACCGGGTTGTTGCCGATACCCCTTTAGCCGAACTCTGAACCATCGTCGTATTGCCGCCTGACCGCCCATGACCGTTCGGGAGTTTGCCACATCCTCCAAAGCGTTTGGGAAGGTTTATTCCTTTCCAGCCGCAGTGCGTGCCCGGCGGCTGTGCATCAGTTGTGACCGCCCGCCATGGCGGGCTTCAGCAGGTTCTGCCGGCAAAAGGATGAATGATCGGAACGCTTTCACGAGGTCAGAACTGAAGGCAGTTCTTCGCCTTGAGCTTTTCCAGAATGGAACTGTCTACGCCACCAACCTTGATGAGATCGTCGATGCCGGAAAATGGCTGTCGTGAGCGCCTCGTGACAATTGTCGAAAGCGTATCGTCCTTGATCTGCAGTGTCTCCTTGAGATCTTCCGGCGAGGAAGTATTCACATTTATGACTGTGAGATTTCTTTGGAAATAGTTCACGACCCGATCGAGCTGGTCGTCGGTACCGTTTGCGCCGTAGCCCGACATTTCCTCAAAAACCTGCTCCCAACGGCCACTGGATCGCGGGGTGGACAGGAACTGCGAGGCGGCGTGGCAGGTCGTGCAGACGGCCGTGACGGCCTGAAAATCCTTCGGATCGCTATCGAGATCGGATGCCTTGGTGATCGCCGCCAGATCGCCGGCGAGCGCCTGAACCGGCGAGTTCATCAACGGCACGAGAATCGCAACGCAGATTGAAGCGGCACAGGCCAGACCGGCCCGGTGGCGGCCAAACCGCCACCGGGCATTTTTCGAACGAAAAACCATCATGTCACTTTTGGGCCTGCCTCACGCGGCCTTGATCGAGCGAGGCCCGCCGATTTTCAACTGCGGCCGGGTCGCCTTCCGCGAACTGGTTCACCGTGCGCATCAGATGCGCCTTGTTGTCGAACGCCAGTTCGAGGAATTTTTCGCTGTGAATCAGGTTCCCGTACTCGTCCTTCAGTTGCGCGACGATCTTGTGGGACTTCACATCGATCACGTCACCCGATGACGACAGAGCGATCTTGCCGTCCAACCCCATGGTGATCCAGTTGGAGGCATGGGCCAGCTTGATCGTCTTGGACGGGTCGAGTTTCCAGTTGTCCTGACCCTCGTTGTTATAGATCAGCATCTGATTGTTGATGGAATCAGGCACCCACATCTCGCTTTCGTCGGGAGTCAGCGCCAGTCCGTGCTGCGGAGCGCCATGGCCGAAAAACTTCTGATTGGGGTCGGCCCACTTCGCTTTCCAGATTTCTCCGGGCGCCTCGACGCGCTTGAGGATCTTTCCGGTCTTTGCATCGGCAATCTCAAACCCAAGCAGATTGTTGAGATTGGCGTAAACCCGTGAGGCATCGTGATTGATCACGAAGACGCGAACGTGATCATCAAAGGTGATGGTATGGGTCGCCTTCATGGTGGCCATGTCGGCCACCGTCATGGTGACACCGTTGGGCGCGTCGAAGACGGTCTTGCCGTCCGCACTCATGCCCATATTGTGGTTGAACATGCTTTTGGGTGTCTGGATGCGGCCCTTGATGTCGCCCGTCTTGGCGTCGAGCACATAGTGGAAATCCTTGAGATTCGAACCCACTTCCAGGGTCAGCCCGTCAGGTGTGACCTGACCTCTCTCGCAACAAGTGCCCGGCTCGTATGTCTTGTTCCAGACGACCTTTTCCGTTGCCAGGTCCATCGCGATGAGATGGCCCCGGGTGGAAACATAGAGCATGTTGGTGACGGGATCCGCCATCATTCCCGACACCTCCTCCGGCGACAACGGCCCGGGCATGTTTTGCAAGGGGATGCGTTTGACGACGGCGTAACCGGCCTTTGCGTCCAGGATGAGAATGCCTTCGCCGGTTCTCACCGTTGTCGTCGGATCATCCGAAGAGCCGCCGGGAAGGGCGATGTAGATCAGGTCGCGGGCGCGACGGCCGAATTGCTCAAACCCGTTGCGGGGCCGTGACTTGCCGACTTCGCCAACCAAGCGCACCGGGTGATCGGCCGAGTTGGCGGCCCCTTGTTTGGTCAGACATTGGCCGCCGCCATCCAGGAAGCCATAGCAGGGCTGCCCATTGCCGTCGGGCTCACCGTTCGCCGGCCCGACCTTGCCGTAGAACATCTGGGCTTTCACCTCCGTGTCCATGAGAGGAGACATGGTGAGAACCGCGGCGAGTGACACCAAAGAACCCGCGGCCAAAAGCACATTCCGAACCGTCATCGCAATTCTCCTGCCCCTAGTATTTCCGGATATGTGAGATGCTATACCGGCTAATGGGATGCAGCAAGCGAAGCGATCCCAAAGCGTCGAAACGTATTTCGCTTGAATGCAGTGCAACGTGAACGAATTCGCAAGGATCGGTGAGCATCACTGTTCGTACGGACGCAAGCGCTTTCTGATCGGCGTGCCGCCTTCTGCTGAAAACATGGGCTTCCGTTCCTCTGCACCAACGGCTCCGTCACTGAGTGAGAGAAGGAATTTCAGCTCGCCTTCAATCAGTTATCGCAGCTGCATAAAGTTCCCTCGCGCGGAAACAGAATTCAGGAGGCTTCTTTTGGCGGCGAATGATGGTCTGGACCGCCGTGCCATGGTCGGCGCGATGGGTGTCAGCGGCTTCCTGGCGCAGGCAGGTGCGGCGCAAGCGCAGGAACGCGCCACGGCCCCTCTTCAAAAGCTGAGGGCTGAAGCGCCAAAGATCCTGATCCAAGCAGTCACCACGTTTGACGTTGTCGTGCCTCAGGCGCCTGCCGCCTCATTGCCACCCTCTCCTGGCACGCCAGGCCGCATCAATGTCACGTGCGTCGAGACCAACACAGGTGTGAAGGGTTATTCCTTTCTTGGGTCGACCGCCGAACAAATTGCAGCGGCACAACCGGTCCTCTTGGACCAGGACCTCTTTCAGATCGAGGCGCATTTGAAGAAGGGCCTGATGAGTTGGGGGGCCATCGAAGAAGCCATGTGGGATGCGATCGGTAGAATCGCTGGCCAACCCGTTTCTCGCCTGTTGGGCGGCGCCTCCCTTCCCACAGTACCTGTGTACACCACCTATGTTTGGCCGGGAGCTGCCAACCAGGAACAGGTCACGCCCAAACAGCAGGCGGAGCAGGCCAAGATCGTGAAGGCCGCCGGTTTCAAGGCGATGAAAATTCGAATCTTTCGGCCGGATTACCATGTCGATGTCGAAGCCTGCGCCGAAATTCTGGCAGCGGGTGGCGCCGGCTTCCGGGTCATGGTCGATCGTACCGCAACACAGCCAGGGCTATGGACCTATGATGAGGCGCTGGCGGCCGCGCATGCGCTTGAGAAGGTCGGATGTCACTGGCTCGAGGAGCCATTGGCGCGCGATGACTATGAAGGTCCGGCGCGCCTGCGGAAGGAAAGCAAGATCATCATCACCGGCGGGGAGGGCTATCATGGTCTGGAGCCCTACAAACAATGCCTGCTTCATGAGACCTACGAAATACTTCAGCCGGAATTGCGCCAGGTCGCCGGCATCTTTACCGCGCGCAAGGTCGGGGTTCTCGCCGACGTGTGGGGCCTTGAGACTGCGCCTCATGGCACGAACGGCTTGGCCTGGGCGGGCCGCATCCAGGTCTCGGGAGCCATGGGGTCGGTGTATCAGGAAATTGCCGTTCTATCGCCGCCATTCCTGCCTGACGACTATTGCAAGGCATTTCTTCCGTTGCTCCATGGCGAACAACCATTCCACTACACCAACGGTGAATGCATGGTGCCACAACGGCCCGGCCTTGGCCTCAACATCGACGAGGCTGCTCTCACGCGCTACCGCGTCGAGGGATTGGAGGCCCGCCGCCCGTTCTCGGGCGCTGGCCGCGGGGCTTCCCGGCGGTAGCAAACGGTGGGAGTGTAGCGGCATCGCAGCGCGCGGCCTCTGGCGGATCGCGGCGCGCTGCGAATGGTGAGCCCACCAGTCGCGCATCTACCCCGGGAGAAGAGGATGCTTACACTGCCGTGGTTGGCCGGTGTAAGTTTTAAACCGCGTCTCTTGCCCTGCCATCACTTGCGACCGCGATTGCCGCGACGATGATAATCCCCGTCAGGAGCAGGCGGATGCCTGCGCTGACGCCGAAAGTGTTGAGCATGGTGAGCAGCAGAACCAGAAATAGCGCCGCACCCCATATGCCCGGAAGATTGGCCTTGCCGCCGGACACCGACGATCCGCCAATAACGACGACCGCGATCGACGACAACAGATACTCGTTGCCAATATCCACCGTGGCGCCGCGAAAATAGCCCGCCAGCAGAGCTCCATCGATGCCGCCCAGCGCGCCGCACAACATGTATGTGACACACCGCGTCCACCCCACCCGCACGCCGGCAAACCGCGCCGCCCGGATATTCTGACCCACGGCCAATACCCAACGCCCGTAGATCGTGCGCTGCAGGACGATGGCTGCCAGGACTGCGAACAGAAACGCCAGAACCGCAAGCACCGGCAGGTCAAGAAATCGCAGATTGGCGAAATCCGAGAGTGCTGGCGGCGGCTTGATCTGCAGGCCTCGGCCGTAGCTGATATCGATGGACTGTATGATGAAGCTGGCAGAAAGGGTGGCGATGATGGGTGGAATTCGCAGCGCCCAGATCAACAGATAATTGGCCAAACCCACCAGCAATCCGCAGCCCAAGGCCGCCAACAGCCCCAGCCCCACCAGAGCATCACTACCGTTCATCACCGTCATGGCGACAGCGCTGGCAAGCCCGATATTGGCCGGCAGTGACAGGTCGATATTGCCGGGCCCGAGTGCGATGACGAACATTTGCCCGACACCGACAACGACGATGAAAGTTGCCATGGCCAGAGCGCCGGTCAACATGCCGCCCGCGCCACCGCCCCGCGTCACGGCAACGGCGATCAGCCAGACCGCGGCCGCGCTCAAAAACGACCAGATCCAGGGCTTGGCGAAGATGTGCTTCATACTGTCCCCCGCTGACGGCTTACCAGGACGCGGGCGGTCAGGACGACGATCAGGATGGCGCCATTGGCTCCAATCTGCCAGTCGGGCGGAATATGCATGAAGGTCAAAAGCGGCGATGCAGCCAAGGCAAGCGTCAACGCGCCAACCACGGCACCGATGGGCGAGACACGTCCACCCGTGAACTCACCTCCGCCCAGGATGACACCAGCGATCCCCAGCAAGGTATAGCCATTGCCGATATTGGCGTCGGCAGAGGTCGTCAGGCCAACCAGTGACAATCCGGACAGCACGCCAAACAGACCCGCCCCTGCAAACAGAGTCATCTTTATTTTCAGAAGCGACCAGCCGGCGCGGCGAACGGCAACGGGGTTGCCGCCCGATCCGCGCAGGATGACGCCATAGGATGTTTGTTCCAGAAGAAACCAGGCCGCCGCGGCGAGCACCACAGCCGCCAGGACAGGAAAAGGGACGAAAGGCGGACGAACACCCATGATCGAAGCCAGCCAGTCGGGCGCGAGCCCCCCGGGCTGGGGCAACACCAGGATTGCCAGCCCCTGCCAGACAAACCCCATTCCCAATGTCACGACGACGGACGGCAGATCGCGCAGATAGATCAGCGCGCCGACCGCGGCATACGCGCCGACCGCACCCGCCAAGATGGCGATCCCCATAAGCGGCGCGTCATGCAGCCAGGTCGCCGAGACACAGGCCGCAAAGCCGATGAAGGGGCCGATCGAAAGGTCCAGGTCGCTTCCGGTGATGACGAACATTTGCGCCAACGTCGCCAGCACCAACGGAATGGCGAGGTTGAGCATAAGATTGAAACCGAAATAGCTGATGGCGCGGGGGTTGAGCCAGGCGATACCGGCCAGCACCACCAGCAATGAAAGAGCCGGCAACAGGGCCCGCAGCACCGGGGCGAACCGGAACGTTGCTTTGTCATGCACGGGCATCTTAGTCGCCCCCCTTGAAGGAAGACTGGATGACGGCTGCCTCGCTCAGTTCGCTGCGGTCCATATCGGCCACGATGACGCCATCGCGCATGACATAGACGTGATCGCAGACGGAAAGCTCATCGGTCTCGGTCGTGTACCATAGGAAGGTCCGTCCCGACTTCGCCTCGCGCCGGATAATGTCGTAAACTTCCAGCTTTGTGCCGATATCGACGCCACGCATGGGATCATCCATCAGGATGATGGTGGCGTCCGATCCCAAGGCGCGGGCGAACAATGCCTTCTGCTGGTTGCCGCCCGACAGCGACAATATATTGTTGCGCATGTCGGGCGTGCGGATTTTCATTTTATCCCGCCAGTGATCCGACAGCGCCTGTTCGCGCGAGGGTGAAATCAGGCCGTTCCGCGTCAACCCACCCAGGGACCGGATGGTGATGTTGTCGGCGATGGACCACAGTGCGAAGATGCCGTCAGTCTGTCGGTCGCCCGCCACCAGCGCGACACTGCCCGACACTGCGATATCGGGGCTTCGGCGCGATGAAGCCTCAAAAACAGTGCGCAGCAGGTCGGTCTGGCCATGACCAGCCAGGCCCGCCAACCCGATAATCTCTCCTTCCCGTGCCAGCACTTCTCTGGTGTCTGTTTGCCGCCGGGGGCGCGCGCGGACCCGCACGGCGGACCGCGGCCGCGCAGTGGTTCCGCTCTGGGCGACGGGCGCAGCGGCTTCCTCCGCTCCCATCGCATGCACCAGCTTCTCGCGGCTGAACACAGAAGCGCGATCCTGGGCAACGACGCGGCCATCACGCATCACGGCTATAATGTCGCTGTTCTCGAGAATCTCGCCCAGGAGATGCGAAATGAGGATAAAGCTGACACCGCGGGCGGCGGCAGCGCGCATGAACGATAACAGCTGCGCCGCCGTATGCCCGTCCAGCGAAGAGGTCGGTTCATCCAGGATGACAAGCCGGGCGGGGGTTTCGCTCTCGGTAAAGGCCCGTGCAATCTCCACCATCTGGCGTTGCCCGATTCCCAGGTCCTTTACCAATGCGGATGGGGAGATGCTGTGACTCGGAAAAATTTCGTCCAGCTTACCGGCGATCAGGGTTTTCGCCTTGCCGCGCCATCCCAGACCGCGCAGCCGGGGATGCGTCACGCGCGTGTTTTCGGCCACCGTCAGGTTGGGGCAAAGTGACAGCTCCTGAAAAACGCAACGAACCCCGAGTTGCTGCGCCCGACCGACCGAATAGGCCGGCTGCTCCTGCCCCGCGATGAACAGTCTGCCCTCGTTGGGCGCGTAAGCGCCTGCCAGAATGTTCATCAGTGTCGATTTGCCGGCGCCGTTATGCCCGACCAGGCCGATGCGCTGCCCGGCTCCGACCTTCAGATCG
Source organism: uncultured Rhizobium sp. (assembly GCA_964421935.1). GTDB lineage: Bacteria > Pseudomonadota > Alphaproteobacteria > Micropepsales > Micropepsaceae > Rhizomicrobium. Next base: position 16,236 of record CAYQZM010000283.1, read on the forward strand.
ACGCCGTCAAGCGCAAGGACCGCACCGAAATGTTTCTTGATTCCCGTCAGACGGGCGAAATTTTCCGCCGCTTCATCCATGGCACGGGCCTAGTCTGCGTTCGCCTTGATCGCGGCGATCGCAAACGCGATTGTCTTGCCGCCGGTGGCGGCGTGGACCCGCCCGACCAGCGCCGCGCTCAATGCCGCCAGCAAAAAGATGGAAAACCCAGGTTTCATCCCAGAACTACCCCAGCCTCAAATCGCGTCGAACGTGTTGACGGTATAGCCCTCGAAGTTCTGCTCCATTTGGGACCACACTTCGCCATGGATGTCGGTCTTTACCCATTGCTGCTGAAGCGGCTGGTTTTCGAAGGCGATGCTCAGGACATAGTCGCCATCAGCGTCGGGACGCAGAAACTGCACGTCGCGAAAGCCGGGCTGCGCGGTTATCGCAGCCTTGAACGGCCCCGCATACACCTTCTCTGCGGCCGCGGCTTGCCCGGCCTTCATTTTGATTCTCACATGCAGCACAAACATGACCTGCCCGTGTCAATGATCGAAGATGTGGTCCGCGACGGCCGGCAGGGCCGCCATGAAAGCCTCCTTGTGGGGACCGACCTTCACGTCCATGGCATAAAGGGATGTGGATGCCGTGATGAATAGCGTGCGCCAATCGCGCCCGCCCCAATGCAGGTTGGCGACGACTTCAGGCACCGCGATCTTGCCGATCAACACTCCGTTCGGCGCATAGATCCACAATCCGCCAGGCGCGGTGACCCAGATATTTCCCTGCTCGTCGCATTTCATGCCGTCAGGCGCGCCAGCCTTGCCCGGATCGGTGATCCCCGAGGCAAAGACGCGCATGTTGGCCAGGGCGCCATCGACGACGTCGAACACTCGGATATTCGCCTGCTCGGTGTCGTTCACGTACAGAAGCCGTTCGTCCGGCGAAAAGCACAATCCATTGGGCTGGGTGAACAAGGATTTCTCCACCATCAACGCCAGCCTGCCATCTGTCGCGATGCGGTAGACTCCCTGAAACCCCAACTGCGTGGGGCGTTCCACGCCGAACACCGGCATGCGGCCATAGGTGGGGTCGGTGAAATAGATCGCCCCATCCTTGGCGGCGACAATGTCATTGGGAGAGTTCAGCTCCTTGCCCTCGAAATGGCTGGCCAGAACTTCCCGCTTGCCGTCCGCGCCACCCCGAAACCGCGCCACGCTGGATGTGGCGTGTTCGCAAACCAGCAAATTCAGGTCTGCGTCATACGTCATGCCGTTACCCTTGTTGGAAGGGCGCGCCTGCTCCCTCACGGCTTTGCCATCAAAGCGGCGGCGGGTATCGGCGGGCATGTCGGAGAACAGCAGAAATTGATCGCGAGGATGCCAGATCGGGCCTTCGGTGAATTCAAAGCCTGACCCGATCACACGCACCGGCGCAGCATCATCAGCCAGTTCCTTGAGCGCACTTATTCGCGGTGTATAAGACATGAACCATCCCTCTAGCTCTTGTGACAAAAACTGCATCGAATTTTGCGGCCGACTGAAGCTGAACCTGCCAGTCCAAACTCGAGTGCCAATCACCTGCCTGTCCTGTGCCTCGACACGCCGCGTCAGACCGTCAGTGCGTCGGTGTTCTCAACTTCCTTCTCTGAGTGGGTATTTCTCAAACAGGCTCACCAATCCCTTGGTCGGAACAAAAAGGGCCGGGGCGCCCTCAGAGAAGCGGACACCACATCGGCCCGGATGGTCCGGATAGTTGCTGCTGGAATGCTAGAGCGCCTAAGGCACCAAAGCGCCAAGCATATCCGCGATCATTTCGCCGTATGAAATGAAAGGCGACAAAAGTGTCGCCCGGCCGGCAAAATATTCAGCCGGCTTGCCGCGCGTGCGTAGCGGCAATGCCCCCAAGCCTGGCTTCGACGGGCATCTGCAGCGAAAGGCCGGGTGGAAGATTCGGCGCCAGGTCTTCGTGCAGCGCACGCAGCAAAGATTGCTCGCGCTGCATGCCAAGCCTCTCGGTCGGGCAGGTGATACTGATAGCCCCAACGGGCCTGTGCCGTCGCAGCACAGCGACCGACAGACAGCTTGAACCGACCACAAACTCATCGATTTCGCGCGCGAAGCCCCGCTTGCGCGCACCCACCAGCTCGGTCCAGATCTCCTTGTGTGACGAAAGCGTATGTTGGGTACGCGGAAAAATGGGGGTGGGAAAAGCCTGGCAAAAACTCTCGAAATCGACGTATGTCCGGCTGGCGATGGCGCGCCCCAGCGCGGTGGTCAAGGCCGGATCGCGAAAACCAACAGTGGACCAGGTGTTGATCGAGGTTTTCGGCACGATTTTTTCGACGCAGACAATCTCTTCGCCGACCAGAATGCCCATATGGCAAATCTCATTCACGGTGCGAGAAAGATGCTCCAACGCACCGTGCATCTGGCGGACGCTGTCATCGTGCAAATAAGAGTCAGCCAGGGATAGCGCGGCGTTTCCCAGCCGATAGTTGCCATTGCTGTTCTGCTCGACAAAACCGCGCTGGCGCAGGATCGACAGCGTGTGGTGCAAGGACGCTTTGTTGATCCCCAGGTCCACCGCCAGGCGATTGAGGGGGCGCCCATCGGGCCCTACTTCACTCAATCGCTGTAGCGCAAGAACCGCCTTGTCGACGCTACCGGTAGAACGCTGTGCCGCCATGGTCCCTTACCAGCCAATCAAGAACCGCCGCCCGTATAAAACTAATGTAACGTCTATACTTCCGCAATATCTCCACCTGTGACCCCGTTCCACCGATCCTGACCGTGGCCCTGCGCGGCTCATGTTGCGATTGCAAAAAAACATCGCCGCCGCCCACCCTTAGGTTGGCACGCCGCGCCAAACCAAGACTTTGGCCCAGCGATGCGGAGCCGGGCTTGAACAGACTTGAACAGTCGCGCCGCACGGATGCGGCTCTAAATCTGCTTCAACAGCCAGCGCACCGAACGCTTCTGGATCTCCAGATATTGTGGATTCCACATGGCATGGATGGTGTGGCCCACGGCGGTAAAGACCACGCGGCCTTTGCCATAGTCATAGGCCCATCCGGCGGGTGACTTGCGGCCCAGCTTCCGCTCGCCCACTTCATAAGTCAGGTCGTCACGGTTCTCCGACTCCAGGATCAGATATTTGGGATCCTTGTCGTATTCGACGTAATGCTGCTCGTCATTGACCATGAACGTCTTCATCCCCGCGGTGATGGGATGGGCATTGGCGGTGGCATGGACCTCGAAGGGACGCAGCGGCGGATGGCCGATATAGGCGCCACCCATCACATCGCGGTAGTTCTTGCAGCCCAGCGAGATGTGGCTGGAATTGTGCATCGGATAGAAACCGCCGCCGGCATTGACGAAATCCTTGATCGCCTGGCCCTGGGCTTCCGTCATCCAGGTCACCGATTTGGCGGGGGGAAAATCAGCCTTGTTCTCCAGGTCCGTCTGATAGCCGACATAGGCGTCGGGACCGGCATAGCCGCCCGGCCACAACATGCCGTCACGCAGCACCAGGAACAGCTGGTAGTTCTTGAGCAGCGTTCCCAGATCGGCGCTGGTGTCGATGGTGTAGTCGATCGGGATGTTCAGATCGCCGAACACCTTGTTGAGGCTGGTCCGGATGTAATCGGCATTGTGATAGCGGTCGCCGATCAGGGCCAGCGCGCGCGGCCCGCCGCCCTTGGGGGCGGCAAATGCCGGCATCGTCTCTAACACTGCCGCCGCCGAAACAAGCCCGGCACTCTGGATAATGCCGCGGCGCGAAATCATGTTGGGAAGAGATTTCATTATTCACTCCTTGATCCAATGAACCGAAGGAGAGGCACCGCGCGAACCGGACGGCATGGTGCCTCCCTCTCAAATCCTAGAACTTTGAGGTAATCCCGATGGTGACCAGCCGGCCAACCGGCGATGCGATGCCGGCATTGTACCCAGCGGTCGAAGAATCATAGGGCGGCCTCTTGTCAAACAGGTTCCGGATATTCAGCGAAACCTGATCATCGCCCACATATCCGTCCGCGAAATCGTAGGTTAGATTCAAGTCGAAGGTTGTGTTGGGCGAGACCCGGTCGCCACCGCCGGCCGGATTCAGAGCCGAGTTGAGGATGACGGCATTGTCAGGCGAATTCCAGTTCTGGTAGCCGCCGGTATAGTTCATGAACAGCTGGGCACCGATGCCCTCGTAGTTCCAGCCAATATTGCCGCGCATCTGGAGCCCGATCGAGCCATGCGCGCCCGACTTGTTCAGAACACTGAACGGTACGCCATCCGGGCCATTCGACTGCACATAGTGGGTAAACTTGCTGATGGCATCGCCAATAGAGAAGGTGCCCCAGTTGTCGGTCGGCATGATGTACTCGAAGTCGGTATCGATGCCCTGGGCGTCAAGATTCAGCAAGCCATCATTTTGCTGGACATAGATGTAGCTCGTGCATGGCGGCACCGCGCCCACCAGCGGCAGATTGCCGGTGATGGCCTTGATCTGTGCCGGTGTCGCGCAGCTGGGGTACAGGGTCATCAAATGCGACAGCGACGCGCTGGTGGTGACGGTGGCAAAGGGGGCGCCCTGCGAACCACCCTTGAATTTGGCATTCCACAAGGTGAAGTGCCACGTGAAGCCTTGCAGCCAGTTGGGGGTGTAATCAAAGCCCACCGTCCAGCCGCGGCCATGGCTTGGGCCCTGATTGGGATTGGAGTTGACCGCCTGGATTCCATTCAGGGAGGCGATACTGCAACTCACCGAAGCCGCGGTACAGCCCGGGATGCCCAGCTGGGTCACCATCGGGAACAGCGCGACCGGCAACGATGCATTCTGCGTCGTGGAGACGTAGTTGGTGTTGTTCCAGGTGCCGTCGCCGCCGATTTCATCTTCCGGCGGCGCCACGAAGGAGGTCGACCAGTCGGTGCGCAGCTTCAGGTCGTCATAGACCCGCCAGTCGAAGGCAATCTTGGGATTGGTGGTGTTGCCGAAGTCGTTGTAGTGGTCCAGGCGCCCGGACACGTCCATGGTCAGCTCTTGCATCAGGGGAATGCCCTGGTCCCGCCCGATCAGCGGGATATTGGCTTCCGCATAGGCCGACTGGACGTCGCGGGAGAAATGCCATTGACGATAAACCGCCGAGTTGGAGGTGGGGCCGGCGCCCTGCCCCTGGGCGAGATATTCATAGAGGCTGACGCGGTACGCCTCGCCGCCGATCGCGAGCTTGACGGGGCCGGCGGGCATCTCGAACAGCGTGCCCTGCGCCTGCAGGCGCGCCTGCGACATGCCGCTGACGAGATGGGAATTCTGCGAATCATCTCTCAGGCCCGCGATCACTGCCGCCGAGGTGCGGTTGGTGGCACCGGCCGGATTCCACACATCCAGCGCATTGGTCGCGTTCAACGGAAGCTGGGTGTAGACGATGTTGGTATTGGGCACCACCTGGGTCAGGCTGCCGCCGGAATTGGTCGTGCCGTTAAGCGCCAGCGTGGCAGCGGACGCGTTCAGCCCGCCGTTGAAGCCGACGGCGCTGTCGTCGCGGCCCACCAACGCCAGGAGGTCGACGGTCCAGTCCCCGAACATCTTGTATTCAAGATTGACATCGCCATAAACCGTCTGGTCGGCGGAGAAATTGTAGGCGCCGGGGCCGAGAAGCGCATTGGAATCCCAGCGAATGGTCTGGCTGGTCGCCGTGCCGGTATAGCCGACCGGGTTTGTGTAGAACGGGTTGGCCTGCGCCCCCGCCCCGAACGCCGTCGCGGTCAGGGTGCCGCGTGACCTGCGGCTTCGCACGTCACGGGTGGCATAGAGCAGATCGGCATCCAGTTTCCACCTGTCACCGAAATTCTGCTCAAGCTTCATCATCGCATTGTTGCGGGTGGTCTTGGGGATCAGGTCGGCATACTTCCAGTCCGAACACAGGAAATTGTTCTGGGTATTGGTGAGACCGCTTGTCGATGTCGCATTCAGCCAGATCAGGCTCTGGCCGGCCGGCTGCAGCGATGCGGGTTCGCAGTTCAGGCTGGCGCGGTTCTTGGCGATCGGGCCAAGAGCGCTGTGGTCGGGATAGGTCCATGAGCGCGCGGTATTGGCCAGGGCTCCCTGGCGGGTGAAGCTGTACGCGAACAGGGCGCTGCCCGTATCCCAGGCCGAACCCGCCAGGAAACCGAGATTGACGTCCTGCTTACCATCCGCAAACCCGGCACTTCCCGTAATCTGGATGCCTTCGTAGCGCTTGCGGGTGATGAAGTTGACCACGCCGGCGATCGCGTCGGAGCCGTACACCGCCGACACGCCGTCGGCCAGTACTTCCACGCGCTCGAGCATGTTGATCGGGATCATGTTGGGATCGACGAAGGACTGGTTGGTGCCCGAGGTCGGCGCGCGGTGGCCGTCGATCAGGGTCAAGGTCGAGGTCGAGGCGCTCTGACCCAGCTGATGGATGAGCGCCTGCTGCGCGCCCTGTCCGGTCGTTCCGCCATCCACCATGCCCATGCCCATCAACTGGGGCACACTGGCCAGAACCCCCTGCACACTGGTCGCGCCCGTTGCCTTGATGTCCTCCGACGTGACCGTGGTCACGCTTGAGCCCACCGGCGCGGTGCCGCGGATGCTGGTACCAGTGACCGTGACTTCTTCCACCGGCGCCGCCGCAGCGTTGCCAGCCTGCGCCATCACCGGCGCGGCCCAGGCGGACCAGGCGCCAAGCGCGAGCACGGAAGCGGTGACATAGAAACGATAGGACCGACGAGCCATTAGCATCCCCTCTGGTAGGTGAGCGGCATTTTCACTGTTCTGTGCCGCCGTTATGAGAGCCCATACCGTCATTGCGCTGTTGCACAGTCAATTCGCGCTGCGCAGCGCGTTTCAATGGATGAAACGAGTTCGTCCCGCCAGAAGTGGGCCCCTTCCGGCGCCAGGCTGCTGCGATTGTGTCGCGACATTGCGCGGGTAAATCCACGGTTCAAGGAATTTGCTGCGCTGCAAGATGTGCAGGAATCTCCTGTGCAAAACAGGCCCGTGCGAATTTCCCGAGCGCTATTTTATCCGGCGTTTGATCCAATCGAACGGCGGCTGTGCGAAGCGCCGCCAGCGCATTGCGCTGGTGGCGGAGCCGCCCCTAGATTTCGCAGGCTCGCGCGCTCGACTGCCGTGAAAGCAACGATGTGCGCGTGTGCACTTGAAATTGCCGTTCAAGACAGCTGGTTGCTCTTTTCCCACTGACAGGCACGAACATGACCTTGATCACACGACTGCTTTTCTGTGCTGCCCTTGTGCTGGGCAGCGGCCCCGCCTTCGCCGCCGGCAAATATATCGCCTATATCGGTACCTATACGACCGGACCGGGGGGGAGTGCCGGATCGGGTGGCAGCAAGGGAATCTATGCCCTGCAGGCGGACGGCAACGGCCACTTTAAAGCCCTGGGGCTGAAGGCCGAGGTTGCCGATCCCTCCTTCCTGGCCATCGATTCAACCCATCGCTTCCTCTATGCGGCCACGGAAAGAGGCAGACCCTCGGGCTATCTCAACAGTTATGCCATCGATCCGGCGACGGGGGCGTTGCGCTTCCTCAACCGGGTGCCTTCAAACGGCACAGCCACGGCCCATCTGCTCGTAGATCAGACAAGACGCTGGCTGCTGGTGGCCAATTACGGCAGCGGCAGTGTCGCTTCCTTCGCGCTGAAATCTGACGGCAGCATCGGGGAAATGGTCGATTTCCATCAGCATTCGGGTTCCAGCATCAACCCCCAGCGCCAGAAAGGGCCGCATCCGCACGAGGTCGTGCTGTCGTCCGACAACAAATTCGTGTTCATCCCCGATCTAGGCCTGGACAAACTCTTTTCCTACCGGCTGGACGCGAACACGGGAAAGCTGACGCCGAACGATCCGGCCTTCACTGAGATTCTACCGGGCTTCGGTCCGCGCCATCTCATCTTCGGCAAGAACGGAAAGTTCGCCTATCTGCTGGGCGAAATGGGGTCGAAGGTGATTGCTCTTTCTTACGATGCGGCGCGTGGGAAGATGACACCGATCCAGACCATCGCCACCATTCCCGCCGATTTCACGGGCGAAAACAATTCGGCCGAACTTGCGCTGGATGCGTCGGGGCGCTTTCTTTATGCTTCCAATCGGGGCCATGACAGCACCAGCGTGTTTTCGATCGATGCACGCACGGGCCAGCTCAAGCTGGTTCAGATAGAGCCAACCGGCGGCCAGATCCCACGCAGCATCGCCATCGATCCCAGCGGCCGCCATCTTCTGGCGGCCAATCAGGACAGCAACAAGATTACCGTTTTCAATCGCGATCAGAACAGCGGCCGCCTCACCCCGGACGGTGAGGCGCTGGATGTGCCATCACCCGTTTGCATTCTTTTCGTGCCCCTTGACGGGGCAAACTGAACCACCCCAACGCGGGGGACCACAGGCGTGAGATTGCGAATTTGGTAGCGCTGAGGGATGGGGTCTCCAGCGTTTACCCGGCCAGCTAGCAGCCCCCCTGGTAGCTGGCCGCATTTTTTGGCGGAAGGTCGAGCGCAACCTCGGGCATGGACCGTGCGGAAAGTCTAGTGTCTCGTCAGCCTGAGTAGATCAATATTGGTGTCGCGCGAGACCAGGGCGGTATAGACGATTTCGCCGTTTACCGGATTGACGGCGAAGTCGGACTGAAGAGGGAGCCGGTTCACCGCACCCGGCGCATAGGCGATCTCCCGGCTGGGGCCGCCCGATAACGGTTGCGCCAGAATGCGCGGCGCGCCTTCCCCACTATAGTCAGGCACCATCACGTCATCGCCGCGGAAGGCGAGCGCCGACTCATAGTAAGCGGGATATATGCTGCTGATCGTTTTTATTTCGCCATCGATGCGCCAGATGCCCGGCTTGTCCGCGCGGGTCGCGAAAATGCCATCCTTGCGTGCGGCGATACCGACCCAGTGCGGCGGCGCGAAGGGCGTGGACCCCGCGCTGTTGTCGATAGGTATTCGCATGGTGCTCAAGGTGTGGCGGTCGAAATTCAGGACCGCCTTGCTGTCCAGGGTCCAGGTGGGCAGTCCAAGACCCAGCGAGGGCACATCGAAAGAGGCGAGATTGGCGCCTGCCCGCGTCATGATCTTCAGGCTCGCGGTCTGGGTCGTCTCGTAGGCAACCACCAGCTTGGTTCCATCGGGAGAGAACTGCACACGATGGATCGGCGACAGCCCGGCATCCAGCAGCATGGCCGGCGTGGCGCCCGGCTTCATCAGCCAGATCGCATTGGTGCCGGACCGGTTGGAGAGAAAAACCAGCGTGCCGTCCGGCGCAAAACTGGGAGACCAGGTCTGTCCGTTGGCGGGATCGATAATGTCGGGTTGCGCGAGCGGGGTCGCGCTCGCACGCGCCAGGGCGCTGCGGCTGATGTCGGTTTCAAGCGCAAGCAGGCCGCCACCGGTGGCGAAGTTTCCGATCTTCGACGCGGTTGTGTAAACGCTGTAGGGCGCGCCGCCGCGCAGCGGATGCGCGATGATTTCGCTGCCGCCCACATCGCTGGTGATGCCCGCCAACACCGTCCCGGAATCTTCGGTCCAGGCCAGGGATGCATGCCAATTGCCGCGGGGAGCATTGCCCAGCTCTGTTTCGCGCCCGCTTGCCAGGTCACGGAGGATGATCTGCTGCCCCCGGAGCAGATAGGCGAGCCATTTGCCATCTGGCGAGCAGCGCAGCCCCGACACGACGTCGCGCTTCGCCGGTTTCGCCACAATGACCTCACGACTCCCCGTATCGAGATTGAGCCGAAAGATTCTGGCGCCTTTCAGTCCGCCATGCTCGGCCCCATACACGAAGGGCGTACCCGGCTGCCAGGCAAGCAGGCTCTCCTCGGCCATCTGGCAGCGGCCGGCCTCACGCGCTTCTCCCGCCGGCACACTTGTCACCATGATGCGACAGGGTTCACCCCGCTTGGTTGCGACATAAGCCAGCCGCGCGCCGTCGGACGACCAGGCAGGTGAAATATCGTCATAGGCATCGTTGGTGACCTTGACGCCCTCGCCCGCTGTGAGATTGCGCACATAGATCTGGCGCGGTCCCGCGTCGATGCCGGAGGTATAGGCGAGCATCGTGCCGTTGGGCGAGAAGGCGGGAAAATCTTCCAGCGCCAGGGTCGAGATGAAAGGCCGGCTGCTCTGCACGGTCCATTTGCGCGCGGGCCACAATTGCCAGGCGGTGATGGCGCAGACTGACAGAAGGGCAATTGCCGCACCGGCAATCACGAAAAGCTTGTATGAGCGCTTTCGCTCCGGTGACGTGCGCTCGAATGGCAGCAGGCTTTCGTCCCGCGCGCCCGTCTTCACCAGATGGGCCAGGCCCCTGGCGAGGTCTGCCAGCCGGACCTCAGTGTCCTCATAGGCATTGACCCAGTTGCGCGACGCCAGTTCATAAAGGAATGCGCCCTTGGGCGCGATGTTCTGCAATCGCACCGGAACGATCAGTTTCTTTTCCAGTACCGCCGCTGCCAGCTCCTTGGCGATGTCGCTGGACACGGCGGCATTTTCCGAAAACAACAGGACGAAAATCTTGCTGGCTTCCAGCGCCTTGGCGGTGACGATCCGCCAGTCCTCACCCGCGCCCACATGCGCGTCATACCAAGCCTGCACGCCTTCGGCCCGAAGCTGGTCGTGCAACAGCCGCGCCCAAGCCTGGTCGGCCCGCCGGTAGCTGATAAAAATTTCGCCTGCCATGAGGCCCTGCCCGCAGCGCCCGCTAGCATCAACGATTTCACCCAGCCCGGCAACCGGATCGCTAGGCGTCGTTGGCCCACCGCTAGTGCTTTGCAAGGGTCAGGAGATCAATGTTGGTATCGCCCTGCACCGCCGCTACATAGATAATCTCGCCGGTTTTGGGATTGACCGCCATCTTGCTCTCCAGGCCAAACTCTACCGCCTCGGCCCCCGGCGCATAGGCGAGCACGCGATCCGGGCCTCCGGACAGCGGCTGGGCCAATATTCGCGCCCCGCCCGGAGCCTTGAAATCGGGGATCAACACATCTTCGCCCCTGAACGCGGCGGGCGGGGTCCAGCGAAGCGGATATTTGCCGTTGATCAACCTTGGCTCATTGTCGATCTGCCAAAATCCCGGTTTGTCGTATCGGGCGGCAAACGTGCGATCGCCGTGGAAAATGGCGGCCCAAAAGGCAGGAGCGGCAGGCCGGCGTTGGGCAGGATCGGCGACATCGATCCGGACATAGCTCATGATCCGCTTGTCAAACAGAACCACGTCCTTGCTGTCCGGCGTCAATGTCGGTGCACCCGTACCAAGTGTCGGTGAGTCAAAAGACCCGGCGACGCCACCATCCGCTGTGAGGATTTTAATGATTACGCAATCTTCCGCGGCGATCACTCCCGCCAGCCGCGTCCCGTCCGGCGAATATTCCAGCCGGAACAGAGGCGAAAGACCGGCATCGAACAGCATGGTTGGGGGCGCCCCCGCCTTCATCACCCAGATGGCGTTGGTGCTGGAACGGTTGGACAGGAAGGCCAGCGTGCCATCGGGCGCGAAGGTGGGCGCCCAGCTCCTGCCTCGGGCCGCATCGATGATGTCGGGTTGTGCCACGGGCGTCGGGATCGCGCGCGCCAGGTTTTCCCGGCTGGCATCGGATTCAATCGCCAGCAACCCACCCACGGCTGCCGCCAGCCGGCCGACGCGTGTGGCCGTGGCATAAACGCGGTAGGACGCGCCGCCATCCAGAGGATAGGCATCGATCTGGCTGCCGATTCCGCTTGCCGCACTGGCAAAGACGGTGCGCGAATCTTCGGACCAGGTGGCCGCGCCTGCAATGAGCATCTTTCCGAGTATCCGCTCCTCACCGCTGGCCAGATTGTGGATCAACATGGCATAGGTCGAGGCCGAGACGCCGCCCACAACCAGCAGCGATTTGCCGTCAGGCGCGCATTCCAGATGCGTCAATCCCAGAAGCGGGTTTGCAGGCAGCCGCGGCAGCTGGACCCGCGCTCCGCTTTCGATATCAAGCCGAAAAATCACGTCCAGCGTCTCATCGTCATGGTCGAAATAGTAAAGAAAGGAGGTACCGGGCTGCCAGGAGACCGAACAGGTTTGCGCCAGGGCGCACCTTGCGACTTCCCTGACTTCGCCGGCCGGGACGCTCGCCACCATGATGCGGCACGGCTCTCCCCTTTTCCGCGCGACATATGCAACGCGGGTGCCGTCGGGCGACCAGCTCGGCGAGAAATTGTCGTAAGGATCGGCGGTAATCCGGATCCCATTCCCACGCACCACATTGCGCACGTAAATCTGGCGTGACATGTGGTCGGGACCGCAGGTGTATGCGAGCATTTTCCCGTCGGACGAAAAGGCTGGCCCGCCCTCCAGTGCCGAGTTGGAGACAATCGGCCGGCTGCTTTCGACCATCCAGCGGGGCGCGGGGCGCGTTTCCCGTTCGAGGGGAATACCGATCTCATCTCGCGCGCCCGTCCGGACCAGAAGGGCAAGGCCGGCGGCCAGTTCGGCCAGTCGGGTTTCCGTGTCCTCATAGGCATTGATCCAGTTGCGGGAGGCCAGCTCGTAGAGGAAAGCCCCTTTGGGCGCGATATTTTGCAGCCGCACGGGAACGATCAGTTTGTTTTCCAAGACTGCGGCCGCCAACTCCTTGGCGATGTCGCTGGACCGGGCCGCGTTTTCCGAAAACAGCAGAACAAAGATCTTGCTGTCTTCCAGCGCCTTGGCCGTGGTGGTGCGCCAATCCTCGCCGGCGCCGACCTGGGCATCATACCAGGCCTCGACCCCTTCGGCCCGCAGCTGACTATGCAGCTTCTGCGCCCAGGCTTTGTCTGAGCGCCGATAGCTGATGAAAATCTGGCCCGCCATGTGACGCCTCTTGGCAGCGATTTGCTGCGGAAATTGTCATGGCATTCTGAAAAGCCGGCAGCTCGACCGTCACGAAGATGTATGCGCCGGCGATCAAGGAAAAACGCGTTACCCCACTTCCCAATCGACGTCACCGCGCAGCTCGGCGGCAATAGTCCGCAGCTCCGTGTCCAGCCGTTCCCGCGTGCTGCGGCGCGGCAGCCGGAAAACAAACTCGATGCGTTCTTTTTCGGCAGAGCGGTGCTCGGAGATGATGCTGCACCCATGCTGCTTCAAAACAAGACGATAGGCCTCGGCGCAGTCCGCGGTTCGCGCTTTTGCCAGGCCCTCGATCCGGATGCGGAAGGGAGGGCTGGAGTCGAAAATGTAAATCAGCACAAAAGCGAACAGGGTGATGATCACCGCGAAATGTATGAGACCAAGCCCGGCGATCAGCCCCGCAAGCGTGACGATGATCAGCCGGACCGTATCGCGCGTTGAATCGGTGGAAGACCGGAAGCGGATGAGACCGCCGATGCCGAATACGACCACGCCGACCACGGTACCAAACTCTCGCACCGCCACGCCGATCACCGCGCCGATGACCGCATACATGACATAGACGTGCGGCATGTCCGCCTCATGCAGCCGGTCGATCGTGCGCCGTGTCGAAGGGTGATAGCCGATCAGCGCGCCGAGCAGGACGGCCAGCAGGAGGATGCCCAGCGAATCCAGGATGAAGCGCGCATCCAGAAATCCGGACCAACCGAGCACAGCTGACGGGGTCTGCACACCGTCAAACAGCCCCTGGCCCAGAGATGTCTTGTCCGCCTGAAAATGCAGCATGGAAGGAACAGCCCCTGTACCAGCGCCCTTGGCCGTCCGTCACGTTAACGGTGGCGGGCAGCCAAGGCAATGTCGTCGCTCAAGCCCGCGAGGTCAGCGCAGGCAAGTCTTCAGCATCTCGTCCACCTTGGCCGGCGAGTTGATCTTGTCGAAGAACTCGCCGAGATAAGTGGCGGCACGCTCGCGGCTTTCGCTGTCGAGTTGCGGGGTCTGATCCACGATGCCCAACAGGGAGGCACGGCGTGCGAAAAGACTCGTCGCGAAGGCCTTGGCCTGCTCATTGTGCGCACAGAAGCCGCGATAGAGCCGCACCCGCACATTAGCGACGTGGATCGCATCAGGCGGCAAGGCGTAGGGCGCATCGACAAGGCCCGAATAGTCGAAATCATAAGGCACCGTGATCAGTCCCGTCGTTGCCCCTTTTGCGCCGATCAGCCTTGAATTGTGACAGCAATCGCGGCCCGCCGGACTTGCGGTCATGGACCAATCCAGATTGCTGATCATGTACTGGAACACCGCAAAGCGCGCGGCCGCTTCGGGATCGAGTTGGGAAGATGCTATGCGGTTCGCACCCCTCAGCCGCTCATGCCCGTTCTGCTGCGCCAGGCGATCTATATCTTCCAGAAAAAAACCATATCGCGTCACGAGGACGTGTCCTTCTTCATCGGCATAGTCGATCTTTGCCAGGCGGGCATTCAGGCTTTCCGGAGTCATGGCGCGATACAGCTGGTAGGCGGCGTATTCGAGCAACACATCCTGCTGGTATCTTTCCGCCTTCTGGCAGTGCGTCACCAGCTTGAGCCGCTTCTGGCCCCGGAAGAGCGAATCCTTGCCCGGCTTCTGGGTGAATTCGACGCGCAACGGCGGGAAAGAACATATCTGCGCCAGCCGGCGGGTGATGCCGCGCGTCGAAAGCGCGACCGGCAAGGTTTCAGGCGCCGCGCCGGTAATTTTCAGGACGCCGGCGACAGGCTTTGCATCGGGTTTTCGCGATATGCCGGAAAGCGGGCCGCTAAGCGTCAGGGTGATGACATCGCCACCGGCGAACAGCGGCGCAGGCTTTGCGACGGCGGAATTGACACATGACAGGATCCAGAATGCCGAGACGGTGAGCGCCGCCTTTGAAATCGCGCGCATGACAGGGCTCCTATTTCATGAGTGGCGTTGATCTTTCGACAGTGTGGGGGATGGGATTTCCGTCAAGAATCTCGAGATAAGAGAGTTTGCCGCCATAGACGCTCGATATCGCCGTATCGATGCGGATCAGCCGCCCCTGGTAGAGCACGGCTATTCCCGACGGAATGGGGGTGTGGCCGATCACAATCCGTTTGGCCTGATAGCCTGTCAGCAGCGTTTGCAACTGATCTTCAACAGGGGGTTCGGCGGGCGCGGTGCCGTCTGCAGCGGCCGATTGGCCTTGCGCCGCATCGGCGTTGGGTGTCGCAAGGCCCCGGTACCAGAGCGGTCCCACAGGGTCGTTGATGATCGCCTTGGGATCAGTGGTGCGCGCGGTCAGGGCTGCGCTCATCTGGCGATTGATCTCGGCAATCGACAGGCGGGCATACGTGGGACTGATACCGCCGTGAACGAAAAGATTGCCGTCTAGTAACGCGACCGCCGGGTTGCTGACGATCCAGCGGCCGATCTGACCATCGGGCGCCCAGGCGATCCGGTGCTCGATGCTGCCCAGCGGCGTGGCCTGATACCAGGCCTGCTTGATCGCGTCGTCGGTCATCTGGGAATCATGCTGACGATAAGCCTCCTCGATGGCCGTGCGATTGGCGGCATAGACATTCTCGCGGCGGCGCGCCGAGCCGCTATCCACAAAGGCCGCATAGTCCGCAGCCGAAACGTAACGCAGATCGCCGGTCAGGTTCATGGCCTCATGATTGCCGACCAGGGCGACAACCTGGCCATGGGCTCGGTCTGCTTCGCGCTGCAGGCGCATCAGATCCTGGATGATCTTGAGGGAATCCGGGCCACGATCCACGGCATCACCGGTCTGGACCAGCACCGCCTCCCCGCCGATCCAACGGCCTGCGTCATTCACCAGCGGCGCGGCGCGGGCGATATCGCGCCAGGCAGCGAAGTCGCCGTGGAGGTCGCCCACCGCGACGATCCGGTGAAGGGGAGATGGCGCAGCCGCCGCCGGCATGGGCAGGCCCCATGCCAAAGCAGCTACCAGCCAGACACGGCGTGTTAAACCCCGCCGCAAATGCGATCCCTTCACGCTTCAGACCCTGTCATGTTGTCCGACACCGCGTTGGTGTGCAAGCATCGACCCAGACCGGAGTCGGCGTGCTGGCGGGCTGTCACCCAACGTCAGTCTGCTTGTGCGCCAGAGGGGGGCCATCGCCGATCATGCAGAAAATCATGATCATCCGGCATGCGGAGAAACATCAGCATGGCAGCCATGGGGTCACCGAAGACGGCCGGCCGGCCCGGCACGAACTGACTGTCCGGGGCTGGCAGAGGGCGGCGGCGCTGGTTCACTTCTTTGCCCCCATCGGCGCCGCGCCCACAGGCTCTCCCATCCAGACACCGCAAACCATCTTCGCCTCGAATGCGACCAAGCAAAGCCCCAGCCTCCGGGCGATGCATACGGTCGGCCCCCTGGCAGCCACCCTGGGCATATCGGTGAATCACGACTATGCGGAAGACCAGGAGCCGGCACTTGCGGCGGCCGTGTCCGCCGCCCCCTCGCCCGTGCTGATCGCCTGGCACCATGGCCATATTGCCAAACTCGCCAGGGAGATCGCCGGACCGCATTTACCTTGCCCCGGCCACTGGCCGGACGAACGGTTCGACCTGGTCTGGATACTCGATCGCCACGGCGGCGGCTGGTCTTTCTCCCAGGTCGCACAATGCCTGCTTCCCGACGACTGCCCGGACGTGTTTTAGTCCATCGGGGTTTTCGGCGGGGCGCACCCTGGCCGGTCATCGATCATAGGCGGGGCGGCATGCATTCGCGGCAGGATCAGACACAGGCGGTGGCCAATCGTGACGTCAACCCGTCAGATCAGCTGATCGCCACCTACCCCGATCTGGCTTGCCTGTTGCGCAACCAAGCCATTTCAACGGCCTTTGCCGGCTTTGAGGAAAAGGCGTTGCGCTGGAAGCGCTTCTACACGTTTTTCGGGCGGCTCTCGCTGATCGCGGTGATGCTCGCCATGGTCAGTTTCGACTATCAGATTACGTTGAAACACATTTATGGCGGACCGCATTTCCTGGCCGGTATCGCCGCGGCATTCGCAGCCACGGGGCTTGTCTCGCAGGCCCTGCTTGGTCTGACCCATGCCAAAGATCGTTGGCTGGCAGCCCGCTTTGGTGCGGAAAGGCTGCGCAGCTTCAAATTCCAGCTCTTCATGGTTCTGGAAGAAGTCTCCGATGCCGAGAGCCTGGCCGTCAGAGTCAAGCAGCGGACCAGCGAAGGTTTGGCCGCGCTGGAACAGGAACTGATGGGCGGCCGGTCCGCGATCCTGGAATTTTCGCCTTTCGATGTCCTCTCGCCACCCAGGCACAAGACGGCCCACCACAGCAAAAAGCTCTCTGATGAAGCCGCTTCGGCCTATGACATTCTGCGGTTCACTGTTGAGACCCAACACTTTGAAGAGCGCTTCCGCGCCCATGATGCCGGTACGAGGTTTCCGTCACTTCTGGCCGAACTCAGCTTCATGGCCGGCGCCATGCTGGCCTCGGTCGGCATCCTCACGGCCCTCCTGCCATCAGAATGGCACCTGGCTCATATCCTGACGGCCCCGACGGTGATGGAATGGGTGGATTTTCTCACCTGGCTGCTGTTCGTGCTCAGCGCCGTGGTCGCCATCCATGAAAGGGGCAGCGCCCATCAGCAGAATGCCGAACGCTACGTCACCTATGGCCGCGAAGTCCGCCGCATCCGGACCAATGCCATGACCCACATGCCCGCCAGCTTCTTCGAAGCCGTGCGCGAGATGGAGCATCTGATGTTGCGGGAGATCCAGGATTTCTGCCGGGACGTGAAGCACTCCAACTATATCTTCTAGAATGTGGCGGCGCTTGTTCACCGTCTGAATAGTGATCACATATTCCGATGACGCCGCACGACGTATGCGCCGAATGCAGAAGCTGGATTGAAGGCGAAGCCGAAGGGCTGCCCGAGGATTTGAGGCGGTGGGTTCTTCAAATCCTGTCGGAAAAACATGAGCGCCTTTGCTGCGACCGGCTGTTCGAGCTCAGGGACGAAGGCAGGCTGCCAACTTTCTGGACCGCGACCCTGGAAAGATTCTGGGAAGCGTCTCGCTGAAACCGCTCAATTTTCGGGAACCCTATCCCTTGGCTTTAACGGACCGCGCCTCCTTTTGGCAGTTGTAGGGCCAATTGGGCTCGCTGCAGAAATCCGGCCATTTTCCGCTTGCCAGCCAGAAATCGACCAGTTTCAGGCGAGCCGCCAACACCATAAATCGGGGATCACGGCGCAACGACGCGGTCAGCGGACCAAAAAGAAAGTCCGTGCGTCCGCCTGTCATTGGTGCTCCGGGGACATACTGTTTTGCCAATTCGAAAGCATCATCGGTGAGCCCCAGAACAGCCAGAACCTCAATTCCTTGCGTAATCCTCGCATTTGATCCGCTTGGAGAAGCAAGAGCCAGCGCCTTTGCCTTGGCGACCGCCAGGGCTTTGCGGGTTTCCAGGGCATCGAGATAGGTGTCGTAGCGCTCTATTTTAGCGGGGTTAAAGGAATCGGGTCGCAAGCTCGGATCGTGTACCGCCCCGCGCAGGTCGGACCATCGCCGCGCTCGAAACAGGCAGTCGATCAAACCGTTCTGAATGTCGAAGTTGTTTGGCTTGCGCTTCAAAGCGTCGGAAAGGTAGGCGATCGGGTGGTCGAATTGACCCGTACCGCATTCAGATTCGGCACTCGCCGGTCCCCAGTCGATTTGCAGATCCGCCGTGGCGGCTCTCTGCAGATAGCCGACTGCCTCCCGCAGGCGCCCGGTTTCGATCAAAAGAAATCCCAGAAAGCCATTGGTGTGCGGCCAACCGGGATCGGACGTCACACCCTGCCGCAGCAGCTTTTCCCGGCCCGCCCAGTCCGTCACCGGCAAGAGCCAGGACAAGGCAAGATAGGCGTCCGGAGATTTCGGGTCCAAGGCGAGCGCCTTGCGCGCTTCAGCCGCTCCCTCCTTGCGCAGATCGGTCGCTTGCTCGGGCGGCAGGATGGCGGAGAAATAGAGCGAAAATTTTGCCAGATCGGAATGAACCGGGGTGAAATCGGGGGCCTTCGCGGACACATCCCGAAGTGAACCAAGAAGATCATAAACGTCCCGGTTGGAATAAAGCCCGTGCATGAAGATGTCGCAGGCATGCAGATAGCGGGACAGAAGATCGGGGTCGGTCAGCCCATGCGCCGGTGCCAGGGCCCGATTGGAACAGGCAAGCACGCCGACGATTTCGGTGGCGATCCTGGCCTGCACCTGATCTCGTTTATCCGACGCGCCGTCGGCAGCCCCAGACCATAATGTGATGTGCCTGACAGGATCATCGAGATGGACACGGACCTTCACGATCCCCTCATCGTCCTGAACCGTGCCGTCGAACAACAGCGCCACACCCAGTTCGGCGACCTTTTGTGCCCGTTCGGGACCGCGCAGCGTTGCGGCATCCTCCGGCGAAATGACCTGTATCCGATTGCTGCTCAATCGGGCGACAATCTCACCGGTCAGCGCCTGCGCGAAATGCTTGGCCTGAGAGCTGTCGCTGAGGACATCGAAGGGCAGAACCGCGAGCAGTGTGGCCTTGGGTTTGGCGGGAGACGGCGCCGCTGCCGGATACAGATGGTAGACCCCCGCCAGCACCAACGCCAAAAGGACAGCCGCGCCCCCAACGAAAACAGCCTTGAAAGGCCAAAGGGGCTTCGTGCCGGCGCGTTTGCCGGATGGCCGCGCGAATGTCAGCGCGCTTTCATCCCGCCCGCCCGCCCGTACCAGTTGGGCCAGTCCCTTGGCCAACTCAGCCAGGCTTGTCTCGGTATCCTGATAAGCGTTGACCCAGTTGCGTGACGCCAGCTCATACAAGAACGCGCCCTTGGGTTCGACATTTTGCAGCCGGACCGGGACAACGAGCTTCTTTTCATGGGTCGCCACCGCCAATTCCTTAACAATGTCGCTCGACTGCGCGGCGTTCTCTGAAAATAACAGGACGAAAATCTGGCTGTCTTCCAGCGCCTTGCCCGTGGCCGTGCGCCATTCCTGGCCGGCGCCAACCAAACCGTCGTACCAGGCCTCAACCCCCTCGGCTTTCAGCTGATTGTAGAGCAAGCGAGCCCAGGTCTCGTCTGACCGTCGGTAGCTGATGAATATCTCGCCCGCCATCGGGTCCCCGACCCAAAATTAGGGGTCATTGAGCCAGACAGGCACACCACTGGCAACAACTGCACTTTTTCGGGCATAATGCTGCATTGTTTCAACGTTCTAGGAAGCCAGCGACCTCGCTAAAGGCGCTGACCCTGTCGATGGGCGAGCGGAGCCGAAGCAGACACTGACAATCCGCAGACAGGTTCAGTAAAATCCACGAGAGACGCGCCTGGCCGATCGTGGCTTCAGTTAGGTGGCATTCATGCTGAGGATCACGCTGGAAAATTGCGCACCGGAAGCCTGACGGCTGGGCTAGTATGCCAGCTGCGGGAGGGAGCATGGCCGACATCTTCATTTCGTACGCGCGTGAAGACGTGGCCTGGGTCGAAAAGCTCAACCGCGCGCTGGAAGCCGAAGGTTATAGCGTTTGGTGGGACAGAAACCTCACCACTGGCGCCCGCTATCTCAAGGAAACAGAGGCGCAGCTGCGCGAGGCCCGGGCAACGGTCGTTGTCTGGTCGAAAGAATCTGTCAATTCGCACTGGGTTGCCGACGAGGCAGCTCTGGCGCGCGACCTTGGCCGCCTGGTGCCCATCTCAAAAGACGGCACCATGCCGCCGCTGGGATTCGGCCAATACCAGGCAACCGATTTCTCGCGCTGGAATGGCGGCGCCGGCGAATCCCTGTTGGTTCTGCTGAAGGCCCTCGCGGAACGCGCGCAACCTGCGGAGCCGGCCGTGGCCCCGAAGCGCCCGGTGGCAAAGCCGGACAGGCGCGTCCCGATTGCGACCGCGGCCGGCGTGGCTCTGCTGTTGATCGCTGCCGGGGCCTGGTGGTGGCTTCGCCCTGCCCCGACAGCGCCGCACAGCATGCTGGTGCGCCTGGCCGGATTCCAGCTCCTGTCCACGGACTTGCCCGCGACCACCGGCGCCACCGTGGACGCCGAAATTGCGGCGGCGTTCAACGCCGACGGGGTCGTCGGCGCTTCGACGGCTTCGGCCCCGGCGCCGGGAGCGGGACCGGCTTATGCGCTCGGCGGGACGATCCAGCGTGACGGCCAGACGATTCGTGTCATCACCCATATGACGAACGAACGATCCGGGGCGACCATATGGAGCGATACCTTCAACTATGACGGAAACGAGCTCGCGCGCGTGCCACGCCACATCGCCGTGGATGCGGGCAATGTGGTCCGCTGCGGCCTGTTCGGCGCCTCCACCTATCGCGAGCCGCTGCCTGACGGAGTTCTCAGGGATTATATGCAATTCTGTCAGGGCCATTGGGACCCGAATCTGAAGGAGGGACGCAAGGCCTTGATACCGGCGCAGCGGGTCGTCGCCGCTGTTCCGGAATTCTCCTGGGGCTGGGCGGCCGTCGCCGGCGCCTACTGGAAGGTCGCGCTCAGTGCGGAAAATAATCAGCTCGTCGAGGAGGCCCGTGCGAGCGGTCGTCAGGCGGCGGACCGCGCGGTGGCCATCGACGCCCAAAACAGCGAGGCGTTGTATATAAAATCCATGCTGGTCGAACGGCACGATTGGCTCGGCCGGGAAGACCTGTTGAAGCGCGCCATCGCGGCCCGGCGGCTGGATTGCGGGTGCGAATACCATCAATATGGCTGGATGCTGGCGAATGTCGGGCGGGTCGGCGAGGCCGTCGAACGACTGCGGCGCGCCGATGACATGCTCGCCCTCTATGTCTATACGCCCCTTTTTCTGGCCAATGCGCTCGTCGCCGCAGGGAACGCCGAAGAGGCGAAGAAATATTTCAACGCGGCCATCGACCTCGCCCCAAATGCCGCCTTTGCCAAGTATATTACGGTGAGCAAGGCAACCGAAACAGGCGATACAGAGGCTCTGCTCGATCCCGAATTGGCGATATCCGCGGAGCTGCGCGCCGCTTTGCAAAAAGCGTATGGCGCGGCTGCATCGGGAAATCCCGAAGCGAAGACAGACGCCGTCCAGGCCCTTCTGGCGCTGCCGCAAGCCCAGCAAAATGCCGCGGTCGCCAGGCTGCTCGCAAAGCTCGGCGCGACCCATGAAGCTTTCCAGATTACGGCCCGGTTGGCGGCGGCCAGGGAAAATCCCGGACCGTCATTATTCTGGTATCGGGATGCGCGCGCAATCCTGAGCGATCCCGGCTTTCCGGCGGCGGCGGCGCAATTCGGTCTCATGAACTATTGGAAGACCAGTCACACGAGGCCCGATGTCTGCAATGAAAAAGATGCACCACCCTTCTGCCGCATGATTTGATCGGCTCCGGACTCAATTCAACGCGCTTGTGGTACGGTGTGATTTCTGCGATTGGACGGCTCGACAGAGCTGGAAGAAGGTCCCCATCCAGTCGGCTGCGGAGGCGGGACGAGTAAGACCCTACCCACTTTTCTGAATTGTTTTCGAACCACTCTTCCGCCACAGTGCCGAAGGTATTGCCCGCTGCAATGAGGCGCTCGCGTTTTTCAACCCTCTTCGCCTGGGACGGATCTGCCCCTTTGGCCAACAACCGCTTGGCTTCATCACGGCCCCGGCGCGCGCCTCAAGCAGGGAAATTTGGGGAGACTTGCCAAGCGCCACAACTTGCCGCCGCTCGGAGTGATTAGAAGGTGGAGACCCTCACCATCCGTGACCTTATATTGCGCCTTCTGCACCTTCAGCGAACGCACCTTCGTGTCGGTCAAACTCATGTTGGTCTTTTGGGAATCGTGTTGGTCTTTCTGGCAAAATATACCAACAGAAAAGCCGGCTGCCAAAACACACACGCGAACACGCGCGAACATAAATGCTTGATTTCATGTGACATCTACGAGTTTTGACGACAGCGCGCGAACTGCGGCGAACGTGCATTGGTGGGCCCGCCAGGACTCGAACCTGGGACCTAACCGTTATGAGCGGTCAGCTCTAACCAACTGAGCTACAGGCCCTTTCCGGCCCCCGTATAACAGGATTTTTCGCCCCGCCAACCATTCCTTGAGGCGCCAAGATTTCGCCCTGCTTTTTCACCACCATGCGCGCCGGACGGGCGTCTGATTTGGAAAGACAGTCATGCAAAATAACCTTCCTCTGGGCTTGGCGCTTATGGCCTTGCTCGCTACCCCCGCCTGGGCCGATCC
>CAYQZM010000284.1:0-4586 GCA_964421935.1 uncultured Rhizobium sp.
CAGACCGGGCGGCTCGATGTCGCCGACGGCATGCTCTATGCGGGCCTGTTCTTCTGGACCCTCGGTTACGACACCATCTATGCCCTGCAGGACAAGGCCGATGACGAACTGATCGGCGTCAAATCCACCGCCCGCCTGTTCGGCGCAGCGGCGCGCCAGTGGGTGCTGCGCTTCTATGCCGTCGGCTTCACCCTGATCCTGGCCGCGGGCTTTACCGAGCATACCGGCTGGCCTTTTGCCTTTGCCATGCTTCTGGCCGGCGCGCATCTGCTCTGGCAGGTCAAGCGGCTGGACATCGACGATCCGGCCGGTTGCCTGATCGTCTTCCGCTCCAATCGCGAGACCGGTGCGCTGATGGCGCTGGCCTTTTTGCTGGCGAGCTGGCTGGGTTGAAAAGACCTAGAAGATGATGCGCCCCGTGAGCATGTCCCAGAACATCCGCCAATCACCCATGAAGCTGTAAAGCGGCTGGCTGAAGGTCGCCGGACGATTCTTCTCGAACACGAAATGGGCGAACCAGGCCAGGCCGTAGCCGATGGCCAGCCCGATCAACAGCCACCAGGCATTGCCCGTGGCCGGCACCAGTGCCAGGCACACCAGCCCCAGACTGGAGCCCAGAAAGTGCAGCCGCCGCGTGGTACGGCCTGCATGTTCGCTGAGATAGAAGGGATAGAATTCGGCAAAGCTGGCATATTTGCGCATGGGCGGGCTCCATGTTCCGCCATACTGCGCCGCCCGCGCCGGCTTGCCAATGCCGCCTGGCCCATCCCAAGCTGACGGCATGGACTCCATCTCCATCCTCACCCTGCACGGCCTGCTGGTGTTCATCGTGGCGGAGCTGATCTTTTCGCTGACGCCGGGCCCCACCGTGATGCTGATCAGCGCCTATGGCTTCAAAGGCGGGTTTCGCGACGCGCTGGCTGCCATCGCCGGCACCCAGACCGGCAACACGCTCTGGTATGTGATCTGCGTCACCGGATTGGGCGCCCTGGTGACCGCCTCGCCGCTGGTATTTCAAGTCATCAAGCTGGTGGGCGCCGCCTATCTGGTATGGCTGGGCGTCAGCGCCTTGTGGAGAAGCTGGCATGCCGAGCCCGAAGCGCACGGACCCAAGCTGATGGGGCGGCCTTATGTCCAGGCGACCTTGACCCAGATGGGCAATCCCAAGGCCATCCTGTTTTTCGGCGCCCTGGTACCCCAGTTCCTGGACCCGCGCGCCAGTCTGATACCGCAATATGTGACCATGTACGCCATCACCTTCATCGGCGAGAGCATCATCCTGACCAGTTACGGCGCCCTGGCGGCCTATGGCGGACAGCGCGCGGGCCTGCGTCACGCGGTCTGGCGCGAGCGCGTTAGTGGATTGGTGCTGCTGGCCCTGGGCGTGATGGCCGCGCTGGCCCGCGCATGACACCGAAAGACTTCATCACCACCAATGCCGCCTTGATGGCGCCGCCGTTAGTGCCTGAGATCAAGCTGTACCTTGCCACCGAAGTAGTGCCGCTGTGGCGCGCCACCGAGGAGGAACTGGAGAAGATGGGCGTGCCGCCGCCCTACTGGGCCTTTGCCTGGGCCGGCGGCCAGGCGCTGGCGCGCTACCTGCTTGACCATCCCGAGACCGTCGCAGGCAAGCGTGTGCTTGATATCGGTTCAGGTTCCGGTCTGGTCGCCATCGCCGCCGCCAGAGCCGGCGCAACCTCGGTGTTCGCCGCCGACATCGATGCCTTTTCCGCCGCTGCCATCGCTCTGAACGCCGCGGCCAATGACGCAACCGTCGCGATCACCCAGGATGACCTGATCGGCGCGCAAGGCGATTGGGATGTGATCCTGGTCGGCGATCTTTTCTATGAACGGCCGCTGGCGGAACGTCTCCTGGCATGGCTGAAGATGCTGGGCCGCCCGTCGCTGCTGGGCGATCCGGGCCGCAGCTATTTTCCCAAGGATCAAGTCGAGCGTCTGGCACTTTATAATGTCCCGACCAGCCGCGACCTGGAGGACCGGGAAATCCGCGAGACCGGCGTTTACCGCATGAGAGGCTAGGCGAAAGCGGGACCCTCTGGCACAGTGACCCTCGCCGCGCTGGGGAATCTTCATGCTGTTCGACCGCGTCAAGTCGCTGGACGCCATCATGGCGACCGCCGAGAAAAAGGGGCTGCACCGTTCCCTCGGCCCCTTCCAGCTCACCCTGCTGGGCATCGGCGCGGTGATCGGCACCGGGATTTTCGTGCTGACCGCCGAAGCGGCGCAAAAGGCGGGCCCCGGCATGGTGCTCTCCTTCGTCGTCGCCGGCTTTGTCTGCGGCGTCGCGGCTCTTTGCTATTCCGAACTCGCCTCGATGGTGCCGGTGGCAGGCTCCGCCTACACCTATACCTATGCCGTGGTCGGCGAGGTGATGGCCTGGATGGTGGGCTGGGCCCTGATCCTGGAATATGCCGTGGGCGCCAGCGCCGTCGCTGTCGGCTGGTCCAATCACGCGGTGGGATTGCTGCACGGACTGGGGTGGGAGTTCCCCACTGCCATCCGCAACGCCGATGCCCTGATGGCCAAAGTCGAGCTCTTGTTCGGTGCCACGCCGACGCCAGAGATCACCAAGGCACTGGAAGTTGGCGGCTGGATCAATGTCCCGGCCATTCTGGTCTCCGCTGTGGTCACCTGGCTCTTGATCATCGGCACCACCGAAAGCGCGCGGGTCAATGCCGTGCTGGTATTGGTCAAGATCGCCGCCCTCAGCCTGTTCATCGCCCTGACCCTTCCGGTGCTCAAGGCCGAGAACTTCACGCCCTTCACGCCCACCGGCGGGGCGGGCGTGTTCGGCGCCGCCGCCTCGATCTTCTTCGCCTATGTCGGCTTCGACGCCGTCTCCACCGCCGCCGAGGAGACCCGCAATCCGCAGCGCAATGTTCCCATCGGCCTTATCGGCTCGCTGGGTATCTGCACGCTCTTCTATCTTCTGGTCGCCAGTGGCGCGATCGGGGCGATCGGCGCGCAGCCCGTGATGGAGGCCGGCGCGGCGCTGGCGCCCGGTTCGGCCGAGCTGACAGGCCACTGCGCCCTGATTGGCACGGGCGCCGCCCAGCCGCTGGTCTGCTCCAAGGAAGCGCTGGTGCATGTGCTGGAAACCATCGGCTGGCCGGCGCTGGGCCGCCTGGTAGGCTTGGCCGCCGTGATCGCGCTGCCATCCGTGGTGCTGATGATGATGTTCGGCCAGACTCGCGTCTTCTTCACCATGGCGCGTGACGGGCTGTTGCCGGAGAAGCTTGCCTCCGTTCATCCGCGCTACAGGACACCCCATGTCGTCACATTGGTGACGGGCATCGGCACGGCGATCGCGGCCGCGGTGCTGCCGGTCGGCAAGCTGGCGGACTTGTCCAATTCCGGCACCCTGTTCGCCTTCTTCATGGTGGCTGTCGCCGTGATGGTGCTGCGCAAGACCGATCCGGGCCGCCGACGGCCTTTCAAGACCCCTGCGCTGTGGGTGATCGCGCCGCTGGCGATCCTGGGCAGCGTGGTGCTGTATTTCTCCTTGCCGCTGACCGCCATTCTGGTGCTGCCGGGCTGGGGCGCCATCGGCCTGCTGGTCTATTTCCTCTACAGCCGCTCGCGCAGCCATGTCGGACGGGGCATCGTGGACAAGATCGGAGAAGACGATCCTCCGATCTATGGCATAAAGACCTGAGGTCTCTTACAACACGGCATGCCGTACAAATCCCTGCGTGATTTCCTGGCCCGTCTGGAAAAGGACGGGGACCTGGTGCGCGTGCGCGAGCCGGTTTCCACCGTGCTGGAAATGACCGAGATCCAGACCCGCCTGATCGCCGAGGGCGGACCGGCGGTGATCTTCGAAAAACCCATCAAGGCCGACGGCAGCCCGAGTGCCATGCCGGTATTGGTCAACCTGTTCGGTACGGTGAAGCGCGTCGCCATGGGCGTCACCATGAGCGGCAAGGATCGCACCACCGGCGCGGACCTGCGCGAGGTGGGCGAATTGCTGGCCCAGTTGCGCCAGCCCCAACCACCGCGGAGCTTCGGTGAAGCCGCGGAGCTTCTGCCATTGGTCAAGACTGTGCTGGCGATGAAGCCCAAGACGGTCAGCCGCCCCGTCTGCCAGGAGATCGTGCTCAAGGGCGACGACATCGATCTCGCCAAGCTGCCGGTGCAGACCTGCTGGCCCGGCGAACCGGCGCCACTGATCACCTGGCCGCTGGTGGTCACCAAAGGCCCCAGTGATGCCCGCGAGGACAACTACAATCTCGGCATCTACCGCATGCAGGTGCTGAACCGGAACCAGACCATCATGCGCTGGCTCAAGCATCGCGGCGGAGCGCAGCATCATGCGCGCTGGGGCAAGGAGAAGACGGCGCCCCTGCCCGCGGCTGCCGTGATCGGCGCCGATCCTGGCATCATCCTGGCGGCGGTGACGCCGGTGCCAGAGACCTTGTCGGAATATCAGTTCGCCGGGCTGCTGCGGGGCAGCCGCGTGGAGATGGCCGATTGCGTCAGCCAGCCGCTGAAAGTGCCCGCGGAAGCGGAGATCGTGATCGAGGGCGAGGTCTCGCTCAGCGATTATCGCGATGAAGGTCCCTATG
>CAYQZM010000285.1:0-5114 GCA_964421935.1 uncultured Rhizobium sp.
CTGGAGCTGGAGACCATGATGATCGGGGTGTTCTGCGCGCTCGATCTGGTGCTGTTCTATGTGCTGTACGAGGGCGGCCTGATCCCGATGTTCCTGATCATCGGCATCTGGGGCGGCAAGCGGCGCGTCTATGCCAGCTTCAAGTTCTTCCTCTACACCTTCATCGGCTCGGTGCTGATGCTGCT
Source organism: uncultured Rhizobium sp. (assembly GCA_964421935.1). GTDB lineage: Bacteria > Pseudomonadota > Alphaproteobacteria > Micropepsales > Micropepsaceae > Rhizomicrobium. Next base: position 186 of record CAYQZM010000285.1, read on the forward strand.
CGCGATCATGAGCATGTACTGGTACACCGGCACGACCGACATCGCGACCCTGCTGGCGAGCGCGCAATTTCCGCCCGCCATGCAGACCTGGCTGTGGCTGGCCTTCTTCGCCAGCTTCGCGGTCAAGATGCCGATGTGGCCGGTCCACACCTGGCTGCCGGATGCCCATGTCGAGGCGCCCACCGCCGGCTCGGTCATCCTGGCCGGCATTCTGTTGAAGATGGGCGGTTACGGCTTCCTGCGGTTCTCGCTGCCGATGTTCCCGGCTGCGTCCGAGATGTTCGCGCCGCTGGTCTTCACCCACTCCATCGTCGCCATCATCTACACCTCGCTGGTCGCCCTGGCGCAGGAAGACATGAAGAAGCTGATCGCCTATTCGTCGGTCGCCCATATGGGCTTTGTCACCATGGGCATCTTTACCGTCACCCATCAGGGCGTGGAAGGCGGCATCTTCCAGATGCTGAGCCACGGCGTTGTCTCGGGCGCACTCTTCCTCTGCGTCGGCGTGGTCTATGACCGCATGCATACCCGCGAGATTTCGGCCTATGGCGGCCTGGTCAACCGCATGCCGGTCTATGCCGCTTTCTTCATGATTTTCACCCTGGCCAATGTCGGCCTGCCGGGCACGTCGGGCTTTGTCGGTGAATTCCTCACCATGCTGGGCGCCTTCCTGCATAACAGCTGGATCGCGATCTTCGCCGCCACCGGCGTGATCCTGTCGGCGGCCTATGCCCTGTTCCTCTATCGCCGCATCATCTTCGGGGCGCTGGTCAAGCCGAGCCTGCAGGCGATCCAGGACCTGTCGGCGCGCGAAATCGCCATCCTGGCGCCCTTGGTGGTGATCACCATTGCGCTGGGCGTATATCCCAAGCCGGTACTGGACGTGACCACGCCGGCCGTGGCCAAGCTGGTCAGCGACAACAAGGCGGCACTGGCGCTTTTGCACGGGAAGAAAGTGGCTGAGGCCAAAGCAACGCCGGCGAAAGCCGGCATGACCACCAAGGGAGCGGCGCGGTGAATCTTCAGGCCGATCTTCTGGTCCTTCTGCCCGAACTGATCCTGGCGGTCGGCGCCATGGCGCTGCTGCTGGCCGGTGCCATGCTGGGGAGCCCGCGCGACACGCCGGCCGGCAGCGAAAGACCGCTGCCTTTCATCGGCTGGGGCGCCATCCTGCTGCTGGTCGTTTCCGGTCTTGCCGTGGTGATGGGGCCGGGCCAGGCCTCCGCCTTCCATGGCGCCTTTGTCGCCGACGGTTTCTCCCGCTTCGCCAAGATCCTGATCCTGATCGGCGCGGCGCTCTCCATCCTGCTGGCGGACGAGTTCTTCTCCTCCATCCAGCTTTCCCGCTTCGAGCTGCCGGTGGTGATGCTGCTGGCCACCCTGGGCATGCTGCTGATGGTTTCAGCCTCCAGCTTCCTGTCGCTCTATATGGGGCTGGAGCTGCAATCCCTGGCGCTTTATGTGCTGGCTGCCTTCAACCGCGACCATCTGCGCTCCACCGAGGCGGGCCTGAAATATTTTGTCCTGGGCGCGCTGTCCTCCGGCATGATGCTGTATGGCATCTCGCTGATCTACGGCTTCACCGGCGGGGTCCAGTTCGCCACCATTGCCACTGCCGTGCATGGCACCCATGGCCTGGGCGTGATCTTCGGTATCGTCTTCCTGATCGCAGGCCTGGCCTTCAAGGTCTCGGCCGTGCCCTTCCACATGTGGACGCCGGACGTTTACGAAGGCGCGCCGACACCGGTCACCGCTTATTTCGCCACCGCTGCCAAGGTGGCGGCACTGTGCCTGTTCCTGCGCGCCATCCTGACGCCATTCCCGGACCTGTTGCATCAATGGCGGCAGATCATCGTCTTCATCTCGGTGCTGTCCATGGCGCTGGGCGCCATCGCCGCCATCGGCCAGAAGAATATCAAGCGCCTGATGGCCTACAGCTCCATCGGCCATATGGGCTATGCACTCCTGGGCCTGGCGGCAGGCACGGCGGTGGGCGCGCGAGGCGTGCTGATTTATCTTGCCATCTATGTCTTCACCAATCTGGGCGTCTTTGCCGCCATCCAGGCGATGCGGCGCAGGGGCCGTGCGGTGGAGAATATTTCCGATCTGGCCGGCCTGGCGCGCAACGACCTCACCTTGGCCGTCATCTTTGCCATCCTGTTCCTGAGCCTGGCGGGCCTGCCGCCGCTGGCCGGCTTCTTCGCCAAGTTCTATGTTTTCCTGGCCGCGATCCAGGCGGGGCTGGTGGTGCCGGCCGTGCTGGGCGTGCTCGCCAGCGCCATAGGGCTGGTCTATTACCTGCGCCTTGTGAAGGTGATGTTCATGGATGAGCCAGTCGAGGCTTTCGATCCGGTCTCCGGCTTTGGCATCCGCACGATCCTGGTTCTATCCATGGTGGTGGCGCTGTTCTTCATTGTCGGTGCCTCGCCGGTGATCACCGCCGCCGACGCTGCTGCCAAAGCGCTGGTCCCTTGACCGCTTGGCCTGCCGGTTACCGCCGGAAGGACTATGCCGAGCTTGATTCCACCAATGAGGAAGCGCGCCGCCTGGCCGAAGCGGGCGAGGGGGCGCCGCTCTGGATCATGGCCGCGCGGCAAACCGCGGGCCGCGGCCGCCGGGGCAGGGCCTGGGACACGCCCGCAGGCAATCTTGCCGCCACGCTTCTACTGCGGCTGGAAGCGCCACAAGCAACAACAGGGCAACTGTCCTTTGCCGCGGCTTTGGCGGCGGCCGAGATGGTGCAGCACTTTGCGCCCGCTGCCGCCGTCACGGTCAAATGGCCCAATGACGTGCTGGCCGAAGGCCGGAAGATCGCGGGGATTTTGCTGGAAGGGGGCACCGCCAAATCCGGCAGATGGCTGGCCATCGGCATCGGCATCAATCTGGCGCACTATCCCGAAGGCACGGCCTTTCCCGCCACCGCTTTGCCGCAACTGGGGATTGCGCCGCCGTCATGCGATGCGGCGCTGACTATCCTCGCCGCCCGTTTCGCCCATTGGTATGATGCTTGGATGGAAGAGGGCTTCGAGACTCTGCGCGCGGCCTGGCTGAAACGGGCCAGCGGGCTCGGCGCGCCAATCACCGCGCGGCTGCCCCATGAAACGCGGCAGGGCATGTTCGAAGGCATTGATTCCTCCGGCGCGCTCTTGCTCAAGGAAGAGAACGGCGTGCGCGCCATTGCCGCCGGCGAGGTGTTCTTCTGATGCTGTTAGCGATCGACGCCGGCAATACCAATATTGTCTTCGCCCTTTATGGGGGCCAGACCATGCGCGCCCAGTGGCGGGCGGTGACACAAGTCTCGCGCACCGCCGACGAATATGCCGTCTGGCTGAGCCAGCTTCTGGCGCTGGAAGGCCTTTCCTTCGCCGATCTCGATGCCGCCATCATCGCTACGGTGGTGCCGGCGGTGCTGTTCGATCTGCGCGACCTGTGCCGCAAATATCTCAAGACCGAGCCGTTGCTGGTCGGCGATCCGGCGCTGGATCTGGGTCCCAGGCCGCGCGTCGATCGGCCCGAAACGGTGGGCGCCGACCGGCTGTGCAACACGGTGGCGGCGCACGAACGTTACAAGGGCGCGGTGATCGTGGTGGACTTCGGCACCGCCACCAATTTCGATATCGTCTCGGAAGACGGCGCCTTTGACGGCAGCGTGATCGCGCCGGGCGCCAATCTTTCCATCGAGGCGCTGCACCAGGCCGCAGCGCTTCTGCCGCGTGTCGCCATCCACCGCGCCCAGAAAGTGATCGGCCGCGACACGGTCAGCTCCATGCAGTCGGGCGTCTATTGGGGCTATGTCGGGCTGATCACCGGTCTGATCAACGGCATCAAAAAGGAATATGCCAAGCCCATGACGGTGGTGGCCACCGGCGGGCTCGCCCATCTCTTCCGTCCCGACATCACGGCGATCGACCATATCGATCCCGACCTCACCATGCGCGGGCTGATGCTGATCCACGCGCGTAACAGCAAATAATGGCGCGCATCCTCCAAGACGAACTGGTCTTCCTGCCGCTGGGCGGCTCGGGCGAGATCGGCATGAATTTCAACGCCTATGGCTATGGGCCGGAAAACGACCGGCAATGGATCATCGTGGATTGCGGCGTGTTGTTCGGGCGGGAGGGCAATACCCCGGGCGTGGACCTGATCCTGCCCGACATCCGCTATCTGATGGAGCGTCGCGACAATGTTCTGGGCATCATCGCCACCCACGCGCATGAGGATCACATTGGCGCCATCGCGCCTTTGTGGCCTGGTTTGCGCTGTCCGATCTATGCCACGCCCTTCACCGCCCGGCTGATCGCCGGCAAGCTGGAGGAGGCGGGGCTGACCTCCAAGGTCAAGGTTCAGGAAGTGCCGGTCGGCGGCCGGCTCAAGCTGGGGCCGTTCGATCTGGATTTCATCTCCATCACCCACTCCATCCTGGAGCCCAACCTGCTCGCCATCCGCACGCCCTTGGGCGTGGTGGCCCATACCGGCGACTGGAAGATCGATCCCGATCCGCTCTTGGGCGAGGCGACGGATGCCGAAGCGTTGGAGAAGCTGGGCAATGAGGGCGTGCTGGCGCTGGTCTGCGATTCCACCAATGCGCTGGTGCCGGGTAGCTCCGGCTCGGAAGCGGAAGTGCGCAAGAACCTGACCGCGCTGGTCGGCACTTTGAAGGGCCGGGTGGCGGTGACGGGCTTTGCCTCCAATGTGGCGCGGCTGGACACCGTCGCGCGCGCCGCCAAGGCACATGGCCGCCGTATCGCCCTGGTGGGCCGCTCGATGCAGAAGATGGCGGAAGCGGCGCGGGAGACCGGCTACCTGAAAGACTTTCCGCCGGTGCTGGATGAAACAGAAGCCGCCGACCTGCCGCCACACAAGGTTCTCTATATGTGCACCGGCAGCCAGGGCGAGCCGCGCGCCGCGTTGGCCCGTATCGCCAATGAC
>CAYQZM010000286.1:0-7870 GCA_964421935.1 uncultured Rhizobium sp.
CCGAAAGACAGGCGCCGCGCGAAGGCGGTCGATGTACGGGTGCCACCCTGACCTGTCAAGCAGTTACACCTAGGGCGGCGGGCCGCCGCCGCGCCGGCGCCGCGGCCGCTGCTCCTGATCGGGCTGCTGCTGATCCTGCCCAGCCGAATCGGGCGGTTTGGCGCCCGCCCGCTGCAGCTCCTTGGGGCTCAACTTGCCGTCATGGTCGGCATCGAGCTGGTCGAACAGGGAATAAGGCGCGGCGGAGAATTCGGTGTAGTCGATGCAGCCATCCTGGTTCCAGTCCATCACCGGCGTGGCAGTCGATTGGTCGGCATCCACCCGCGCCTGGTTGATCGCTTCCGCCTGATCGGGGTCCAGGCAGCCATTGTGATGTGTGTCGTGGGCGGCGAATTCCGCCTTCAGGCCCGCGATCAGCTCGGCCCGCGTCACTGTGCCGTCATGGTTGGCATCATACCGCAGCAGCATCGCTGCGTTGCCGCCGTGATAATTCTCATCGCGCGGCTTTTCAGTCGGCCGCATCCAGGGCGGCACCTGGTTGGCCCGGCCGCCGCAGGCGGCAACCAGAAGCAGAGCGGGCAAAATCCACACGAAGCGCAAGGCTGTTTCCTCTCTTGGCCGCGGTCCTGGTGTCGCGGTTTCGAAGTTCGCCAAAACGCCCGATATGGAGCGTTACGCGAATTTCGGAATCGGGACACTAGCGGTCCAAAGCGGCCATGGCCAATGACGGCCGCGAAAACCTGTCACATTTCCGTGCTTGATGGCGCTGTTTGAACAAACAGGTCATCCGATGAAGAAATTTACAGCCGCGCTGCTGTTTCTGGCCCTTTCCTCGCCCGCCCTGGCGGACGGCACCCTCCCCGCCGGCAAACCCGCCGGGATCCATCAGGCGCAACTGGATATGAATAACGGCCTGGTCCTGCTGGCCGGTGCCGCGGCCATCGCCGTGGGCATCGCGGTCGCAACCTCGGGCGGCAACAATCCCGCCGTGATGACCACCTCGGCGGTCGGCACCGCCTCCTGATTCTTTCGCAAAGAAAAACGGGTCCGGCGCGCCTGCACCGGACCCGCTGATCTCATCGCTCTTGTCAGAGCGTGATCCAGACGCCGTTGCGCCAATAGCCGCGGCCTTCGTGATATTCGCGCCAATGGTGCTCGCGGTCCGAGTCCCAATGGCGATGGAAATACCAGTCGTCGGGATGATAATCGAAGGTCACACCGGGTACGTGCACACGGGCTTCGGTATGCCAGCAGTCGCCCGCATGGTTGCAGACAACATAGGCGCTGGCGCCCATCGTGCTGATCGTCAACGCCGCAAGACTCACGCCGGCGGCCAAGGCAAGCTTCTTCAGGCTCATATCGCGCTCCTTAATGGTGCCCCTGGCCGGAATGAGCCATCGGCACCCCGAGTTCCATCCCCGCGCTTTACAGATTTGTTAGATGCCCGGCAAAAGGTCTGCCTGGTCCGTTCCGGCCGCGTTACAGCTCTGATAGAGCTTGTCCATGATCGATGGCGGCACCCTGACGGATTTCTCCGTCTTTCAAGCGCGGATTCAGTCTCCTTCGCTGCGGGCGATTGCCGGCCATTGGAACGAGGTCCGCGGCAAGCGGCGCATACCGTCCTGGGCCCATCTGAAAAACACCGTGCTGGAACCGCACATGAAAACGGTCTGGGCCTTCAATTATGACCGCGGCTCGGGCGAATTTGTCGGCCGCTTTGCGGGCAACACCATCATGGTGAGTTTTGGCAAGAGCTTCCTGGGCACGCCCTTGCGCGATCTTCATGCACCGGCCGTCTTCCAGATCACCCAATCCTACTTCACACGCGCCGTGACCGAGCCTGCCTGTGCGCGGTGGAGCGGCAAGCTCTTCAAGGTCGGAGACCAGATCGTGGAGGGCGAGCGGATCTGCCTGCCCATGAGCACCGCGGCCGAACATGCCGATGGCGTGCTGGGGGCCTCGGCTTATGATTTTCCGGTATGGCGCACGCCGGACACGCTCGAGCTGCTTCACGACATCGTGGAGTGGTGCAAAATCTGACCGGGAACAACCATCATGTCGGTCCGTTAAGCAATTGCTGTTGGCGGGACGATTTGATGGAGACGACGCCAATGAGTTCTGGTTCCATTTTCCTGATCGTCGCGGCGATCGTGGTCATCGTCGCCATTGTCGTTGCAACTTTCATCTATTATCGGCAACAGGCAGAGCGCCGGCATCGTTTCCGCGGCCGCTTTGGCCCCGAATATGACCGGCTTGTCGCTGTCCTGGACAGCGCCCGCGCCGCCGAACGGGAATTGGAGCAGCGCGAGCGGCGCGCCGCCACCTTTCACATTCGCGCCTTGCCGCTGGAAGACCGGGAACAATTCGTCACGCGCTGGCGCCAGACACAAGCCGAATTCGTGGACAACCCCAAAGGCTCGCTGGCCCATGCCGACGAGCTGTTGGGTGAGGTGATGAACGCCCGCGGCTATCCGGTGCAGGATTTCGAACAGCGCGCCGCCGACCTCTCGGTGGATCATCCGGTGGTGGTACAGCATTATCATGCGGCCCATGGCATTGCCCTGCGCCACAAGAAGGGCGAGGCGACCACCGAAGACCTGCGTCAGGCCATGATCCATTACCGGGCGCTATTCCAGGAACTGGTGGATGAGGCCGCGCCGGCAGCGCCGCTCCATCCCAGCGTCCCACACGCCGCGGAGTAGGGGCCGCCTGCGGCGGGCCCGGCGTCAGCTGGCTGGTACGATCAGCGGCCCGACCGGATGCCAGAAATGGAATAGCCATTCGTGCCTGATTTCGCCCAACGGCCGCAAGGGACGGTTCGATAACTGCCGCTGCCGGACAACCTCCCTGCCCGCGGCTTCGATCAAGCCCGTTACCTGTTCGCTTGAGAGTGGCACGACGTGCTGCTGCACGATGATCATCGGCTCGTAGAAATCCGAAGGGAGCCTTTCGGAAATGGCGGTGGACAGAGTGGGCGGCCACCCCAACCACAGCTGGGATGGCACCAACGCTGGAATGTCCTCCCTGACAAACTGCGCCACCGCGCTGTCGGCGGTATCGACACCCGATCCGAAGGCAAACACCTTGTTCTGCCGCAGGAGATTGCAATGAAACGCGGCCATCAGCTCGGCCGCTTCGATGTAATCGTGCGGCTCGCGGACGAATTGATGCGGGTTTTCCGTGCGTACGGCATAGACGATCCGATCGCCCTTGCGCCAGGTTTCAAAATCCGAATGGCACCGTGGCGCCACGGACTGGACAGACACCGGCCGATACCCCGTCTCCCACAGCCGCAGGCGCAAAAACGCATCCGTCGTATAATTCAGCGTGACAATGACGGCTTTGGAGCCGGCCGCATGGAGCGGAACATCGGCTTCGTTCAGCTCTGCCCGCTGCTCACCTTGCCATGTGCGCCACAGCAGCGGCGACCAGAACTGGCCGACAACCGGTCTGGGACCTTCCTTGTTGGGCGTATAAGCCGGCGGCAAGCCCCAGACCACCAGAAGGGTCACCAGCAAAAGAGACGCCGGATGCGAAAGCACAAGCGGGCTTGGCAGGTTTTTCCAGATCCATTCCAGCCCCTGGCCGGCATGGATCGCGACATAAGGGCCAAGCAGCGGAAAAAACATCCGCGTCTCGAGCGCGTGGCTGGCAAAGAAGATCAGGAGAAGGGCCGGAAACAGCGCAAGCACGATCGCCGCTGTGATGCCTTTGCTGCGCAAGGTGATTCTGCCCCCCAGCACCAGCAAGACCAGATTTGGCAGGCCAAGGAAAAGGATAACCAGAATCGCCATGGAAACATGGCCTCTCGGCATGTCGTCATGCACCTCCTGGAAGAAGCGCCCGATCTGATAGATCTGCACGATACTGACGCCTGACAGGATGTAGGGGACGCACAAGGCCAGAGCGAGGCCGGCGCCGATCCACAGGAGATTGATCGCGATCGCACGCACATCCCTGGTTTCCAGGACCATGAACGAAAATGCGATCGGCAGGATCAGAAAGCCGTCCGTACGCGCCAGTATGGCGAAGCCGAAAAGAAAGCCGCCGGCAACCGCCCTGGCAGAGGATTTCCTGGTCCATACCAGGCGCAAGTCGGGAAGCAGGGCCAGACCCAGAAGCGCCGATGCCTCGGAAACCACATTGTCGTTGAAGAAAAATCCGAGCGAGACAATGCCCGGCGTCAGCAACTGGACGATCAGCGCGGCCAGCAGGCCGACGCCCGCATATCGCCGCGCCAGGGCTGCCGATGCCGCGAGATAGACCGCAAACGAGACGATGATGACGGCACGGAACGCGCCGTCGCCATCGCCGAATATCCTGGCGAAAGCCTGCACCAGATACACGACGCCAATTCGTGAGAGATAGAAATATTCGGCATGAATTGGATACAGGACATTGGCCTGGGCAAGACGGTGCGCGTCGCTCGCGATCGCATTTATGTGTATTTGCGCGGAGAGAACCTCGAAATGGGTCGCGGTAAATGCAGGACTGATGAGGTAGAGGGCGCCCAGCGCCACCAGAAGCGGCCACATCAGGGCGGCCAGGCGGCCCGCTGCCCCGAATTTCACGCGATGAGCCCCCGGCATCGTCATTCGGGCTTCAATTCGCGCTGCCGGCTGGCGCACCGCGCCATCCCGGACGCCCGATATTTTTGGCGATCAGCGCAAGGCCGGTGCCCGGCGCATGATCCAAAGGGCAAGAAACGGAATAACGACAACCGCGGCCACTGTGCCGTAGACCGCAACCTGCAGAGCGGGCGACGGTTCCAGCACGAGCGGCTTTCTTTCCGGATAGTACAAAACCGAATGGGTCAGGACCGGCTCGGAAAGCCACCGGATCAGTGCCGCTTCCAGCAATGCCAGTCCCGCAAGCTTCCACCACATTTTCTCCAGCGGCTTCCGCGATTTTCCATTTCGAGCAAGTTAAACGGTTTCGTTTGGCGCTTCTCAACGTTCACGCCATATACAAATTCCCAACTAAAAAATGATGGTTAGCGTGATCGCGATCACCAGCTTTTCCCGGCGCGCGCGTCCGATTATTCGTGCCATTTGGTACAGGACATCGCGCAACTGGAACTCAGACGCCGCGCTTAGCCGCGCCCGGCATTTTTCAAACGCGCTCCATTGCGCGCAGGCAGCGGATCGTTGACGTGGATCGGTGCCGCGTCCTTGTGGTGCGCTGGCGCTAAGAACGGGACGCCATTTTCAAATCGCACCTTGCGGTGTGGATATAGTGAGGGTGTGCCTTAAACCGGCGCCGTGCCCTCCCGGCGCGCGACGCTGTCGCTAGCGCCGCTCGGGCACCATTGCTTTGTCGCCCTTCGGCGACCAAGCAATGGTGGGCGGTGACGGGCTCGAACCGCCGACCCTATCGGTGTAAACGATATGCTCTACCAGCTGAGCTAACCGCCCTGAATGCCGCGGCTATACCATGCCCGGCGGCGCGGGCAAGGATAACGGCTTCCTGCGTCCCAGCAGGAACCATACGACCGTCCCCGCCAGAAAGATCAGGGCCAAGGTCTTGGCCGTCACAAATTTGATGCTGAGGATCAGCGCCAGCAAAACGGCATGGGCCGCCAGCCACAACAGGACCAGCGGCCACAAGCCTGATTTGAAACGGGGCTGACGCGCGATCAGTTTAGAGAGTCCTTCAGCTGCTTGCCGGGACGGAAGCGCGGCTGCCGCGACGGTTTGATGGTGATCTCTTCACCGGTCTGGGGATTTCTGCCCTTGCCACCGGCGCGGGTCGCCACCACGAAAACGCCGAACCCGGTCAGGCGCACTTCTTCTCCGGCCTTGAGGGTGGCGGCGATGAGGTCGAAGACCCCATCCACGGCCTTGGCGGCATCGTTCTTGGCAAGACCGGACGTATCCGCAAGCTTCTGGATGAGATCGTTCTTGTTCACAGGTCGGCTCCTCTTCTTTGGGTACCCGAAAGCCGGCACCCGATTCCCCCCTATCCTGAGAAATGTATGAGGCCACAAAGCGGCCCGTAAAGGCGGAAAACCCCGGAATCGGGGGTTTTTTGCCAATTTTGGGGGGCGTTACGGTTAAAAAAAGAGGCCCGGACACAGGTCCGGGCCTCGATTTAACCTCTGATGGTCACCTTAGTGGGTGACGACCGCGTCGCCGTCGTCCGCCAATGGCAGGGCCGCGGGCGGGACTTCCGGCTCAACCCAGTCGATGGCTTCCGGCTGGCGGGTCAACGCCACGGCAAGCACCTCACCCATGTTGGCGACGGGCACGATCTTCAGGCCGGTCTTCACATTGTCGGGCACTTCGGCGAGATCCTTCTCATTCTCCTTGGGGATGATCACGGTTGTGATCCCCGCCCGAAGAGCGGCGAGCAGTTTCTCCTTCAGGCCGCCGATCGGCAGCGCCCGGCCGCGCAAGGTCACCTCGCCGGTCATCGCCACATCCCGGCGGATCGGGATGCCCGTGATCACCGAGATGATAGAAGTGGCCATGGCCAGGCCGGCCGACGGACCGTCCTTGGGCGTGGCGCCTTCCGGCACGTGCACATGGATGTCGATCTTGTCGAACAGCGGCGGCTTGATGCCGAAGCTGGTCGCCTTGGAGCGGACATAAGACCGCGCCGCGTCGATCGATTCCTTCATCACATCGCCGAGTTTGCCGGTGGCCTGGAAGCGGCCCTTGCCGGGCAGCATCACGGATTCGATGGTCAGCGTCTCGCCGCCCACTTCCGTCCAGGCCAGACCGGTGACGACACCGACCTGGTCCTCGCCTTCGACCTCGCCGAAGCGGTGGCGGCGAACCCCGGCATAGGTGCCCAGATTCTCCGGCGTGACTTCGACCGTGGTGGCCTTCTTGGACAGGATCTCCTTCACCGCCTTGCGGGCCAGGTTGGCGATCTCCCGCTCGAGGTTGCGCACGCCGGCTTCCCGCGAATAGTAGCGGATCAGGTCACGCAAGCCCTCATCGGTGATCTGCCATTCGTCATCCTTAAGCCCATGCTGCTTGCGCTGCTTGGGGATCAGGTGGCGCTTGGCGATCTCGACCTTCTCGTCCTCGGTGTAACCGGGGATGCGGATGATCTCCATGCGGTCCATCAGCGGCTGCGGCATGTGCAGGCTGTTGGCTGTGGTGACGAACATCACGTCCGACAGGTCGAAATCCACCTCGAGATAGTGGTCGTTGAAGGTGGCGTTCTGTTCCGGGTCCAGCACTTCCAAAAGAGCCGAAGACGGATCACCGCGATAGTCGGCGCCGAGCTTGTCGATCTCGTCCAGGAGGAAGAGCGGGTTTGAAGTCTTCGCCTTCTTCATGGACTGGATGATCTTGCCCGGCATGGAGCCGATATAGGTCCTGCGGTGACCGCGGATCTCCGCCTCGTCCCGCATCCCCCCCAGGCTCATGCGCACATATTCGCGGCCCGTCGCCTTGGCGATGGACTTGGCGAGCGAGGTCTTGCCCACGCCGGGAGGACCGACCAGACACAGAATCGGGCCTTTCATTTTCCCGACGCGCTGCTGTACGGCCAGATATTCCAGGATGCGCTCCTTGACCTTCTCCAGACCGAAATGGTCGTCGTTCAACACCTCTTCGGCAGCGACGATGTCGCGCTTGACCTTGCTCTTCTTGCCCCACGGCAAGGAGAGCAGCCAGTCGAGATAGTTGCGCACGACGGTGGCTTCCGCGCTCATCGGTGACATGGAGCGCAGTTTCTTGACCTCGGCCTGCGCCTTTTCGCGCGCTTCCTTGCTGAGCTTGGTCTTGCGGATGCGCTCTTCCAGCTCGTTCATCTCGTCGCGGCCTTCTTCGCCTTCGCCGAGTTCCTTCTGGATCGCCTTGAGCTGCTCGTTCAGGTAATATTCGCGCTGGGTCTTCTCCATCTGGCGCTTGACCCG
>CAYQZM010000287.1:0-4587 GCA_964421935.1 uncultured Rhizobium sp.
GCCAGGCGCTTGTCGAAATCGATCGAGGGGGTAATCTCCCTCATGATGGCGGCGGGGCCGGACTCAAACCGTCCGCCCCACATTTTGTTGGTGCTCATCCTGCCGTCCGAAAGACCATGACCAAGAAAATCATCATCATCCTGGCCGCGATTATCGCTGTCGTGCTGGGCGTTCTATATGGGAAAGGCCTGCTTTCTGTCCATCAGGGCTTGCAGCCGCCGGCGACGCTTTCGGCGCTGGTGCTGGAAAAGGCGCCCAAAACCGCCCCGGTGGTGCATTTCACCGACGCCAAGGGTACCCGCTATGCGCTGGACGCGTTCCGGGGCCGCTATGTGCTTCTGAACCTCTGGGCCACCTGGTGCGGGCCTTGCGTTAACGAGCTTCCCTCGCTGGCTCGCCTGTCGCGCTTCGCTCCCGGGGTGCGCGTGGTGGCGATAGACACCGCCGATCTCGCCACGGTGGACGCTGCCGGATTCCTGAAAGAGCACAATGCGGGAAATCTTGCCGCCTATCGCGACAGCGACAAGGTGATGATGAAGACCTTCGGCGCCTACGCCCTGCCGATGACGGTGCTGATCGATCCGCAAGGCAAGGTGATCGCGAAAGCCGCCGGCCCCGCCGATTGGGGTTCGCCGGAGGCGGTGGCCTACTTCAAGCGTATCAGCGGAACCTAGCGCGGTTCTTCTGTGTCGTGAGTTCGTCGCGCCATCGCTCGTGTACGTCTTGTACACGTCGTTTGGCGCTCCTGCTCACGCCGCAAAACTCCGCGCGCTCAAAGTCAGCGCGTCGGAACGGGGTGCTCTCCGCGATAGTCGTAGAAGCCGCGGCCCGTCTTGCGGCCCAGCCAGCCGGCTTCGACATACTTCACCAGCAGCGGACAGGGTCGGTACTTGGAATCGGCCAGGCCCTCATACAACACCTGCATCACCGACAGACAGGTGTCGAGGCCGATGAAGTCCGCCAGCTGCAAAGGCCCCATGGGATGGTTGGCGCCCAGCCGCATGGCGGTGTCGATCGCGTCCACATTGCCGACGCCTTCATAGAGCGTATAGACCGCCTCGTTGATCATCGGCAGCAGGATGCGGTTGACGATGAAGGCCGGGAAGTCTTCGGCATAAGCGGCGGTCTTGCCGACGCGGCGCACGATCTCCAGCGCCGCCTGGAAGGTGGTGTCGTTGGTGGCGATACCCCGGATCACTTCCACCAACTGCATCAACGGTACTGGATTCATGAAATGCAGGCCGATGAAATTTTCCGGCCGGTCGGTGGCGGCGGCCAGCCGCGTGACGGAGATGGATGAGGTATTGGTGGCGATCAGCGCGGTCTTGCTGATGCGCTGGCACAGGTCCTGGAAGATCTTCTTCTTGATCGCTTCGTCTTCGGTCGCTGCCTCGATCACCAGGTCGCGGTCTTTGAGGTCATCGATATTCTGCGTGACGCGGATGCGGCCCAGGGCCGGCTTGATCTGGTCTTCGGTGATGGCGCCCTTGGCGGCCTGGCGCTGCATGTTCTTCTCGATCACGCCGATGGCCTTGGCCAGGGCATCCTTGTTGATGTCGTCCAGCACCACGTCATAGCCCGCCAGGGACAGGACATGGGCAATGCCGGTCCCCATCTGGCCCGCGCCGATCACGCCGATTTTTTCAACTGCCATCGTTATCTGCCTTTACTTGTAGCCGCGCTTGGCGAGTTCTTCGTCCAGCTCCGGCAGAATCTTGAACAGGTCTCCGACCAATCCATAATCGGCCACCTGGAAGATCGGGGCCTCTTCGTCCTTGTTGATGGCCACGATCTTGCGGGAATCCTTCATGCCGGCCAGATGCTGGATCGCGCCGGAAATGCCCACCGCGATATAAAGATCGGGAGCCACGGCCTTGCCGGTCTGGCCGACCTGATAGTCGTTGGGGACATAGCCCGCATCCACCGCGGCGCGGGAGGCGCCGACCGCCGCATGCAGCTTGTCGGCGATGGAATCCAGCAGCGTGAAGTTTTCCTTCGAGCCCAGGCCGCGCCCGCCTGAGATCACGATCTTCGCGCTGGTCAGCTCGGGACGTTCGGATTTGGACAGGGCCTCGCCGGCGAATTTCGAGGTGCCGGGATCGGCGGTGGGCGCCACTTTCTCGATGGTGGCGCTGCCGCTTTCCGTCGCCGCGGCAAAGGCGGTGGTGCGCACCGTGATGACCTTCTTGCCCGCGGGCGCCTGCAAGGTCTCGATGGCGTTGCCGGCATAAATGGGTCGCTCGAAGGTATCGGGCGACACCACTTTCAGGATTTCGGAGATCTGGCCCACGTCCAGCTTCGCGGCCACGCGCGGCAGGATGTTCTTTCCCGTGGTGGTGGCCGGCGCCAGAATGGCGTCGTAATTGCCCGCCAGCGACAGGATCAGCACTTCCATCGGCTCAGCCAGCTGGCGCGCATATTCGGGCGCATCGGCCAGCACGACCTTCTCGACCCCGGCAATTTTGGCTGCGGCGTCCGCCACAGCGGCGCAATTCTCGCCCGCCACCAGCACATGTACGGGGCTGGAGACGGCCGCGGCGGCCGTGACGGTCTTGTGGGTGGCATCCTTCAGCGCGGCATTGTCGTGTTCGGCGATCACAAGGCTGGCCATCAGAGGACTCCGTCGGCCTTGAGCTTGTCCAGCAGCTCGCTGACGTTTGCCACCTTGACGCCCCCGCCGCGCTTGGGCGGTTCGGAGATTTTCAGCACCTTGAAGCGCGGCGTCACATCGACACCCAACTCGGCAGGCGTCTTCTCGGCGATCGGCTTCTTCTTGGCCTTCATGATGTTGGGGAGCGAGGCATAGCGCGGCTCGTTCAGGCGCAGGTCGGTGGTCATCACCGCCGGCAGCTTCACGTCCACGGTCTGCAGGCCGCCATCGATCTCGCGGGTGATCCTGGCGCTGCCGTCACCGAACTCCAGCGAATGGGCGAAAGTGCCCTGCGGCCAGCCCAGCAAGGCGGCGAGCATCTGGCCCACCTGGTTGGCATCGTCGTCGATGGCCTGCTTGCCGGTAATGACGAAGCCCGGCTGTTCCTGCTCGACGATGGCTTTCAGGATCTTGGCCACCGCCAGCGGCTCGACCATCTGATCGGTCTTGACCAGGATGCCGCGGTCCGCGCCCATCGCCAGTGCGGTTCGTATGGTTTCGGTCGCCTGCTGCGGTCCGATCGAAAGAACCACGACCTCGGTGGCCTTGCCTTTCTCTTTCAGACGCACCGCTTCTTCGACGGCGATCTCATCGAACGGGTTCATGGACATTTTGACATTTGCCAAGTCCACGCCGCTCTGGTCCGCCTTCACGCGAACCTTCACATTGTAGTCAATCACCCGCTTGACGGGCACCAGGACCTTCATGGCGTTCTTTGGTTCCCACGGATGACGCTTCGAGGGCCGGGTTCATCCCGCGCTAGTCGCGTGCCATCCCGCTCTTGTGCGGTGCAAAAACTAGGCAGGGGGACTTGGCCTGTCAACGAAAGCCGGGTTGCAGGAACTGGCCGATGGAGGCTAACCCGCCGGGTGGTTAACCCGGTCCCGCGTCATTCCGCCACAGGTGTGGATGCCTACTTCAGGGTTCCCAGATAGGCGACCACATCCGCCTGCTGCTTTTTGCTGGTCAGACCGGGGAACATCATCTTGTTGCCGGGAACCATGCGCTGGGGACTGGCCACCCACTTGGTGAGATTGGCCTCGTTCCAGATCACGCCGGCTTTTTTCAGGGCCGGGGAGTAGGCAAAGCCGGACCGGGCCGCGGCCTTGCGGCCCATGACGCCCGAGAGATTGGGGCCCAGCCCGTCGCCGCCGCCCTTCTGGGCGGTATGGCACACGGCGCAGCGCTTGAAGACCTCAGCGCCCGCCTTGGCATCGACTGCGGCATTGGCAGCCAGAGAAGAGGCGGCCAGCAATGCCAGCGCCGTCGAAATTTTACGCAGCATGGAAAAAGCCCTTTGGTCCGTTCCGATTGGCGGCGCCCTCATAACCGATCTTGTATACAAAAACAGCGTTTTTTATGACCAGCCGGTGGCAAGGCCCAGGCGCTCAGGCCTTCACCAGTTCCACCTGCACGACATCGGTACGGGCCACCTCGAAGGTGGCGGCACAGATCCCCAAGTAGAACTGCCAGTTGCGTAGAAACTGCTGGTCGTGGCCCAGCGCCTTGATGGCGCCTTCCTGTCCCTGCATGCGCACCAGCCATTCCCGTAAGGTGCGGGCATAGTCCTTGCCGAAACCGAAGGCGCCGGCGAATTTCAGACCCGCATGCTCGGCTTCCTGGCGGAAGCGCGCCAGCGACGGCAGCATGCCACCCGGAAAAACATAGTGGCGAACGAAGTCGCTGCGGGTGCGATAGCCGGCGAACAGCGCATCCTGGATGGTGATGGTCTGGATGATGGCGCGGCCGCCGCGCCTCAGCCGTTCGGCCACGGTGGAAAAGTAGGCCGGCCAATAATGTTCGCCCACCGCCTCGAACATCTCGATGGAGACGATGTTGTCGAACACCCCTTTTGAGCGGCGGTAATCCTCGAGCCTGATGTCGGCATTGCCCTTCAGCCGTTCGGTGGCGAAGGCGTGCTGGGCGGGCGAGATGGT